>JAUMZX010000003.1 GCA_030527905.1 Cardiobacteriaceae bacterium | reverse complement strand
GCTTAAAACTCTGCGATTTTGGTGTGGTTTTTTGGGCTAATCTAATACAGCCCCACGATTAATTATTGGTCTTATTAATAGAAAGGAAAGAAATCTTGCAGCAAAATTTATTATTCTTTAATAAAGAATACATATTCCTCGGGGTGTTTTAAATAAAATATATTTATTTAAAGACATGAATATTTATCTATTGAATAGAGATATCTATAGCTTACATTCTTCTGAATTAATCAGACTATATAAATAATTTAATATAATAAATTACTTAATTTAAATTAAATAAAGAGTAAACAAAAGTAAACTAGTCACATATTTTTTACTTGAAGTGATAATAATATCAACCAACTTAATTATAGATCACCTCCCGTCAATAGCGCAACGATCTATCATAAAAATACGATAAATGTTCAGTTACTATTTATCTCTGGATAATAAATAACACCTTATTTAAAAAATCCATAATATTTGGTATTATTGAGTATAGAATGAATGATGGTTTTTCTTAATGTGGCTAAAAACCTAGATAACAAATTTTTACAGCATTAAGAAAGAGGCGGCTTTGGGCTAATTTTTATCAAGAATTCAATTTATATAGAAACTATCCCGTGATAAACAACTTAAGCAAAAATAACCCATAGTTAAGCAGTTTTGATTATCTACCACCACAGATGTATCTAACAAAAACGGGGGCGCCAACTGACTAAGTTATATTAACCGCCCTTAAGCATTCGAGTAATGAAGCAAAACAAATATTACCAATATATACGGAATAAAATTCTTTCTGTTGCTGAGATACAAAATCTATTATCCCACTAGCACAAAACGTAATTACTAAAGGCTCTACTAATTTGATATGATTATTTAAAACGGATTAAATAGAGACTTCATTTATTCAAAATGAAATATTTCTATGTGTCAATTGATATTTTTATTTTAACAAATAGGGAATAGCAATCCCTATTGTAGGCGGTTATATTAAGTGGTATATATATAAACTTTAGACTCCGTTTTAATCACTCGTGAACACCAACCACTATTTTTCCATATTTACATTATGTGTAAGAATTAATCGCGTTGTTTACACTTTTCCTTTTTGCATGGATGCCCAAATTTGGACATTTTTAGCTATTGTCAAGAATGCCAAAGGCACGACAAAGTCGCATGGTTCTTGATGGTAGCTAAAAATTCCTAAAAAATCCTTTATGCAAAAAATAAAAGCAAACAAATCTCAAAAATGTAAACAACGCTCCGATTTCCTACACATTATGCTTATAACGAAACAAAAGAGATTCTAGACCTCTTTAATCACATTGGAGGCGTTCCTTAAGTTGTTTTTTTTTCATCTAACAGATAAATTATTATCTATCAAATTCTAACTCTAATCTGCATGCAACGCTAAATTAAAACAAAATCTAAAATTATCAATAAATTTATCTAGACTTATAGATAAAATCCAGAACTGATATTCTATGCATTGACGTATCTTTTGTTTTTTGTTGTAGAAAGCCAACATTTTTAAGCCTAGAATAGAGGTCTTTTTTGCTTAGCTGCTCTTAAGTTTATACAACTTTACATTCCCGCTCACGTATTTTTCTCCTATCATCAATACTATGCATTAAAAAAGCGAGTCAATGGACTCGCTTTTTTAATGCATGAAATGTCTCACACACTATTAGAAGTCGTGGCGAACACCAACAACAACTTTGTATGTATCCTCAGCACCTTTTTGACGCGGGTCGTAGTAAGATCCTTCAACCCAAGTATAAGTACGCTCACTCAAATTATATTGATAACCTAAAGCGTATTCATACCAATCATTTTTACCTTTACCATCATCATATCCGAAGCCAGCACGTAAGGTATTGCTCGGATCAAGGTAATATTCACCAGCTAAGTTATAGTAGCTGTCTGCACTAGATTCATGCTCATAGCCCAAGCCGACTTTGAAAGCATCATTTTTATAGCCAACAGAACCACCCATTAACTCTTGAGAGCCTTTACCTGCATCACGATATTGGTAAGCACCACCTGCAAAAATACCATTTGCCTCATAGAATGCGGCGCCTTCCCAAGCATCAATACCTTTAGAATCTGAAGACGAGATAACTTCATTGTTACCATCTAATATCATAGATGCACCAATCTTGAAGCCTGACATATCAGGAGACACATAACTAATAACTTTGCTCAGACGGTTAGGACCATGATGATAGTCGAAATATACATCTTGGAAGTTATCATTAAAGTCTGTTGCAGTTGCAAACAGTGTTTTTTGACGCCCTAAAGTCAAGGTACCGAAATCGCCTTTCAAACCAAGATAAGCTTGACGTGTACCTTCTTTGCCACTAATACCATTATCATAAGCATTAAACTCAAAACGGTAAAATGCTTGTAAACCTCCGTTCAGATCTTCGGTACCACGGATACCAAAGCGGGCAACGCTACGATTTAGATCCCAAGTGGTTTTATTCACTGAAGAATCATCAGCTACAGTAACTGAATGAGCCATAGAACCGTAAAGGGTAGTAGTATTTTCTGCTTGGGCAACACCAACCATACCGGCCAGAACGCTCAATGCAATCAGTGATTTTTTCATGTTAAGTCTCCTAGCAATAGCTAAATTCAATTTCGCGGATCGCCTAATCCGAGGGCAATCATACTGGCTTTTTGGTATGCGTGCAACCATTTTGTTGCAAGAAACCAACAAATTTTTTTTTGTTGTTATTTTGCAACTAACTACCTTACGATTATTTACTTATTAGATAGAACGTGCGCACAGCATTATCCATAATAATGTAATAGAACAACGTATTAATCCGATTTTTTTTGCTCGCACCAAACGAATGCAACCGCATAATTACGTTCATCACTTAAACTTAAATGGATATTATCGATACCTTGCGTCTTTTTTATTGTACAAACGACATCTGTATCAACCACAATAGGCGCACCGAATTTATTTTTTGTGATACAAATTGCAGGCATAGTAAGAGGCGCTCGTACTCCTATTCCGAGTGATTTTCCTAATGCTTCTTTAGCAGCCCAACGCATCGCGAGAAATCGCACAGGATCTTTTTGCAGCGCGAATTGCTCAAATTCCATAGGATGCAGGACTTTTTCCGCTAACCTTCTTCCATATTTTTGCCACAATACAGCAATACGACGTTTATCAATAATATCTGTGCCTATCATAAAAATAAAGAAAGCGGGCTCTAGCGCCCGCTTTTCCTAGCTTGAAAGATTAAACTTTTTCTAATCCAAAGGCTTCATGTAATGCGCGTACCGCAAGCTCCAGATATTTCTCATCAATACCAACAGAGATTTTGATTTCTGATGTGCTAATGATATGGATGTTGATGCCTTCTTTAGCTAATGCCTCAAACATCGTACTGGCAACCGCAGCATGAGAACGCATACCGACCCCAACAATAGAAACTTTCGCAATATTCGAACCATGAATAGTTACGCCGCTTTCTTGTGGAAAGGTTTTGCGTAGGATTTCCACGGTAGCATCGTAATCACCACGCGGTACAGTAAAGGTAAAGTCATTTTTACCATCCACGCCAATATTCTGGATAATCATATCAACGTTAATATTGGCTTCTCCCACTGGCGCAAGAATTTTAT
Organism: Cardiobacteriaceae bacterium; assembly: GCA_030527905.1. Lineage (GTDB taxonomy): Bacteria > Pseudomonadota > Gammaproteobacteria > Cardiobacteriales > Cardiobacteriaceae > Cardiobacterium. The sequence goes on along the minus strand of JAUMZX010000003.1, from coordinate 32,391 downwards.
ATGCAATCCCGGGATGATCGGGAACGTCAACAACGTTGACTTGCGCTTCGTCGCGACTAAATGCAATTCCTGTAATAATGGCTGATTCCACGGGATTCTCCTCTTCTAAACTAATCAGTGTACCTTCCCCCTCCTCAAAGCTGGAGAGGACACGTAACGGAACTTTATATTTTCCTGCAAATTCTACGGAACGGATTTGCAATACTTTTGAACCAAGACTTGCCATTTCTAGCATTTCTTCAAAGGTGATGCGATCAAGTTTGCGCGCTTTGGGTTCAACACGCGGGTCAGTGGTATATACACCATCCACATCCGTATAAATCTGACATTCATCCGCGTGTAAAGCAGCAGCTAATGCAACGGCTGTCGTATCCGACCCACCGCGTCCCAGCGTAGTGATATTACCGTGCTCGTCCGCCCCCTGAAAACCGGCCACAATGACAATTTTGCCCGCTTGTAAATCACGACGAATATTTTCGTTATCAATCCCTTTGATACGGGCTTTCATAAAAGCACTATCCGTCAAGATTTTGACTTGCCCTCCCGTATAAGACACCGCTGGCACACCACGCTTTTCTATTGCAATGGCAAGCAAGGCAATACTGACCTGCTCGCCCGTAGACATCAGTACGTCCATTTCGCGCGGGGTTGGGCGTTTACTAATATCATGTGCTAAGGATATCAAGCGATTAGTCTCACCACTCATGGCTGAGACAACAACCACGATATCGTTACCTGCTTTTTGTGCGGCAATACATTTCTCTGCCACATGTTCGATGCGCTCAACCGAACCCATCGAAGTACCGCCGTATTTCTGAACAATTAACGCCATAGCATTTCCTCTCATTTAGTGTTTTTTTCAGGCAAAACCTTATTCAGCGCAGCTAACGCTGTAGTGAGCCCTGCTGGATTCTTGCCACCTGCCTGTGCAAAATCAGGGCGACCGCCTCCTTTACCATCAATATACACAGCCAGTTCTCGAATAATGTTTCCTGCATGCAATCCAACGGTTTGTTTGCCGACGCTAACAATGAGACGTGCGGTATCACCATCTGCACTTCCCATCACGACAATATCGGCTGAATGCTGATCGCGCAACTGATCCGCCGTATCACGCAAGGTTTCATTATCCAAGCCATCGCGCTGCACAATAACAGCGCGCCAGCCGTTGATGTTTTGAGCATCAGCCGCTGCACTACTACCACCTTGCGCTACTTGGCGCTTCAGCATCTGTATTTCTTTTTCTTGTGTTTTTAATTGCTGTTGTAGTGCGAGAATGCGTTCAGGCAAATGTTCACCATCTGTTTTTAATAGTGCTGCACTACGTGTTAACAGCTCATCACTATGTGCAAGATATTCCAGCGCGGCCATCCCGCAAACCACTTCAATTCGCCGAACTCCAGCAGAAACCGCGCCCTGTGATATCACTTTCGCCAATCCAATTTCGCCAAGATGATTCACATGCGTACCGCCGCAAAGCTCAATTGAGAAATCGTTATCGCCCATACTGACGACACGCACAACATCGCCATATTTCTCGCCAAATAAAGCCATGGCGCCTTTTTTCTGCGCCGCATCACGGCTCATCTGCTCAATAACAACAGGAGCATTCCCAAGAATTTGAGCGTTCATCAGCGCCTCAACCTGAGCAATCTCTGCATCAGACAACGCCTGATCATGCGAAAAATCAAAACGGGTACGACGCTCATCCACTAACGACCCTTTTTGCTGCACGTGCGTACCTAAAGTGCTACGCAATGCTTTATGCAATAAATGCGTCGCCGAATGATGTCGTTTGATAGCAGCACGCCGCTCATGTTCAATATCCGCTTGCGCACTCACCCCCGTCTCAATTGTTCCATTACTCACGAAACCAATATGCAGAAAAGCGTCACCCTGCTTTTGCGTATCTTCAACGGTAAATACACCGCCAACGGTGCGAATTGTACCGCTATCACCAACCTGTCCACCAGATTCCCCATAAAACGGCGTTCGATCCAGAATGACAACGCCACGTTCCCCCGTATCTAACGTCGTAACGGCAATACCATCACAGAAGACCTGAGTAATCTGAGCCTGATCGCTTTCTTGCGTATAGCCATCAAAAATAGTCTTACCGTTTACATCCAACTTCTGAGCGGCATCAAATTTACCGGCAGCCTTGGCACGTTCACGCTGTACTGCCATCGCCGTTTCATAGCCTTCCATATCTAGCGTTAATTCTCGTTCCCGTGCAATATCAGCAGTAAGGTCAACGGGGAAACCGTAAGTATCGTACAGTTTAAATACGGTCTCGCCAGGAATTACTGTACTCGATAAATCACTCAGCGCTTTCTCCAACACATCCAGCCCCGCCTCTAGCGTTTGTGCAAAACGTTCTTCTTCACGTCGTACTGCCTGCGTGATGCGTTCTTGCGCTTCAACAATTTCCGGATACGCCTCGCCCATTTCCGCGACCAATGGAGCAACCAACTTATAAAAGAATGGCTGATTCATGCCCAGCTTATAACCATGACGGATTGCACGGCGCATAATACGGCGCAAAACATAACCACGACCTTCATTGCCTGGCAACACACCATCTACCATAAGAAAAACCGTCGCACGAATATGGTCTGCAATAACCTTAAGAGAGGTTTGCGTTAAATCACTACATGCCGTTGCTTCTGCAGCTGCCGCGATTAACTGACGGAAAATATCAATTTCATAATTGGAATGCACATGTTGTAGAACAGCAGCTATACGCTCTAATCCCATTCCGGTATCAATAGAAGGTTTGGGCAGCGGCTTCATGGCACCACTGGCATCCCGTTCAAATTGCATAAAAACGATATTCCAGATTTCGATAAAACGATCGCCATCTTCCTCGGCTGAACCCGGAGGCCCGCCCCAGATATGCTCGCCATGGTCATAAAAAATTTCCGTACACGGCCCGCAAGGACCTGTATCACCCATCGCCCAGAAATTATCAGACTCATATTTTGCTTTGCCCGGCTTATCGCCGATGCGAATAATTCTTTCTTCTGGTAAACCCACGACATCGCGCCAAATAGCGAAAGCTTCATCATCTTCGTGATAAACAGTAACGCACAACTTTTCTGGCGGTAATCCAAATACCTGCGTTAATAAATTCCAAGCGAATGGAATAGCCTCTACCTTGAAATAATCTCCAAAACTAAAATTCCCCAGCATTTCAAAAAAAGTATGGTGCCGCGCGGTATATCCCACATTTTCCAGATCATTATGCTTACCACCAGCGCGCACGCAGCGTTGCGAGGTTGTCGCCCTTTTATAATCGCGCGTTTCACTACCTGTAAAAATATCTTTGAATTGCACCATACCGGCATTGGTGAAGAGCAAGGTTGGATCATTGCCCGGCACCAGAGAGGATGAATGAACGATTTTGTGGCCATGTTCGGCAAAATAATTAAGAAAAGCGCGCCGTATCTCGGCGGTTGAGGTAGGTTTATGTTTCATTATGAGTTGCTTTCATTGCTTGCTGAATTTCATCAAAGGTAAAGCCACGTTGCACCATAAAGCGCTGCCGCTTTGCCCGCTCTTGCTGTGTTTGTGCCGGCGTTGCATACTTTTTATGATATGTCTCGTGCGCCACCGCATACCAATCCGTACTATCAAGCACATCACGTAACAGTTCGCCACGAATACCGCGCATTTCAAGTTCATGTCGGATTTTCAAACGTCCTTGACCACGTGATACATGACTACGCACGTAACTTTCAGCAAAGCGTAGATCGCTTTGCCATCCACGTTCAGCCAATGTATCCAATACGGAAGCTATTGCTTGCGGTGAGAATTCATGCAATTTTGCGGCTAGCTCGACACGGCTATGCTCGCGTCGTGCCAATGCGGCAAGACAGCGCGCTTCTATGGCACGTTGTTCATCGGTCAACACTTCAGAAAGGTTCATCGCCTGCTGCCGGCACGCCATCTTCACCATCATGGCTTACAAGAGGTATAGCCTCACTACTGCCGATAAAGTGTTCGCGGATTTGCGCTTCAATTTGTGTGGCAAGTTCCGGCTTATCTGCCAAAAAAGCGCGCACTTTTTCTTTACCCTGCCCAATTTTCTCGCCATTATAGCTATACCAAGCACCGGATTTTTGAATAATATTCGCCATGACACCTAAATCAATAATTTCTCCCATCCGCGAAATACCTTCGCCATAGAGAATTTCGAATTCTGCCTGCTTGAACGGCGGTGCCACTTTATTTTTTACGACTTTCACCCGCGTTTGGTTACCCAGCACTTCATCCCCATCTTTCACCGATCCAATACGTCGAATATCCAAACGCACAGACGCATAGAATTTCAGCGCGTTACCACCCGTCGTTGTTTCTGGTGAACCGAACATCACGCCGATTTTCATCCGAATCTGGTTAATAAAGATGACCAGTGTGTTGGCTTTTTTGATGTTCGCGGTCAGTTTACGCAACGCTTGACTCATTAATCTTGCCTGTAAACCGACGTGCGAGTCGCCCATTTCTCCTTCAATTTCCGCTTTTGGCGTGAGGGCAGCAACGGAATCTACGACGATTACGTCAAACGTTCCAGAACGGACAAGCGCATCAGCAATTTCCAATGCCTGCTCTCCTGTATCTGGTTGGGTGATGTAGAGATTATCTGTATCGACACCGAGTTTTCGCGCATAAATCGGATCAAGCGCATGTTCGGCATCAATGAAAGCTGCCATGCCACCAGCTTTCTGTGCTTCGGCAACAACTTGTAATGTTAGCGTGGTTTTACCAGAAGATTCAGGACCATAAATTTCTACAATACGCCCTTTAGGCAGCCCGCCAATACCGAGAGCAATATCCAATCCCAGCGAGCCAGTGGAAATCGCTTGAATATCGTGTACTGCTGCTTGATCACCAAGCCGCATGACCGTACCTTTACCATATTGTTTATCCAGTTGCGCGAGCACTGCCGCCAGTGCTTTCTGCTGTTCTTCCGAGAGTTTTTTTGTCATAGATTTTCCAAAGTTACTGCATCGCCTTAAGGGCTTCTAATTTGCGCGCAATCATAGCATTATCAGGGTCGCCTTTCAGCGCCTTTTCATATTCAGCCTGCGCCATTTGCACATACAGACGCGCTAGATTCACACGTGCAGAAACATGTTCCGGATGTTTTTGCAGCAAATCGCGCAAAGCACTCTCGGCTGCAGGTAAATCACCGCGTCCTGCATAAATAACGGCAAGCGCATTACCAGACTGAGGCAACTCAGGGAAGTTGACCTGCATCATTTTGTACCAACGCTCCGCTTCCTCGCCTTTCCCCAACTGCATCAGTACCAATCCTTTTAAATACGCGGCGCGTCCATCATCCGGTCGAGCGGCCAGCCGTATATTTAATTGCCGCAATGCCCCTTGCGGGTTGCCATTCTCTGCCATGGATTGCGCCTGTGCATAGCCTCCCCACGCCGGATCGCTCTCTTCTTCTGCCGCGGTTTTCGCGGGGACGGTGGTTGTGGCAAGCGTCGCGACCGCTTCTGCCGGTGCTGGTGGCAATACATCTGTAGGTACGGATGCTGCCGCGCCTGCTGCCGTGGTTGGCGGCACTGCACTGAGGGCTGCCGTGCTATGATTCATCACGGCTGTAGGTGTTGCCGTATCTGATTCACTATCTGTTCCTGTTGATTCGGCGTTAGCGGCTGTTTTTTTACTGTCCTCGGTTTGAGCTACTTCTGCTTGATTGTCTTTACCATCAGCAGGTTTTGTTTCTTTCGCAGCCGTATCACCGTGGGCCTTTTTCGACTCTTGACCTTTAGGGTCTTTACTTTTCTTTCCCTTACGATTTTTCTTATCCTTTTCACCAGATTTTTCTGTGGCAGCTTTATCCTTGTCCGCATTATTGTCAGCAACCGGCGGCTTGCCTTCTCCTGCTGGTGGTGGAGATAGTTTCTCAACCATCAACGGTGTGCCATCATCTGAAATAATCATACTGCCGGTTTCAGCTTTAGCAGCTGGGGCTGCGCGCAGATGCGCGCGTGCCTGCGCTTTTTCAGGGGTTAACGTATCGGGTTGTACCGGTAACAACGCAACAGGAGGGTCATTCTGTGCTAGAGCCATACTTTCCCAACACAGTAGCATCACGCAACATAACTTTTTCATTCTTTTCTCCCTATTCAATCACGCCAACGCAATATCCAATGCTCACATATGCCCAGCAGCCAAGATAAAACGAGGCCAAGTAATGACAGTAAGGTTACCCCCGCTAGCAACTGATCCATCTGATAGAGTTGCCCTGCCGAAGCAATATAAGCGCCAATACCTTGATCTGCGTTCATCATTTCTGCAACCACCAGCATTGTGATAGCGATAGAAATGGAAATACGAAAACCAGCGAATATGCCAGGCATAGCCCCCGGCAAGATAATTTTACCGATAACCGCCATTTGTGGTAACCCAAATGCTTGCCCCATGCGAATCAGATTACGATCGACATGATCTACCGCCGCATAAGTTGCGATAACTGTAGGAAAGAGGGTTCCTATCAAAATAGTCGCCACTTTTGAGCCTTCATCAATACCAAACCAGACCAAAAATAATGGTAGCAATGCTATTTTGGGAACAGGAAATAGCGCTGATACCAACGGCAATAATGTACCACGCGCATCACGCCATAATCCTATCATCAGACCAATGATAATCCCGATGACACTGCCTAGCCCCCACCCTAACAACAAACGTCGTAAGCTCGCCCACAGATGTTGCCATAATGCGCCTGTCACCACGAGATTTTTCAGCTGGATAAGTATTTCAGCTGGTGATGCAATGAATGTGCGGCTAATCCAGCCAGCACGTACGACTAGCTCCCACAACAACAGTAATGCGGCAAACATCAACCAACCTTGCCAACGGGGTGCTTTTCCACCAAAAGTGCGCGCTCTAAGAGGAACCGGTATTTTTGTTGTCATCCTTCCAACTCCCGTTCCGCCGCACGCGCTTCATCACGCATCATTTGCCATAATTGTCGTTCTATCTCTAACAAAGCCGGATCATGTTCATCGCGTCCCGCCAACGGCAAATCAATGTGTACAATCTCATGCACTCGCCCCGGACGACGTGACATGACCACTATCTTGTGCCCCAAGCGCACCGCCTCACGCAAATTATGTGTGACATACGCTGCGGAAAAAGGTGCGGCAGTCCAAAGACGGACAAAATCATCCAGCAACAAATCTTTTGTTTGGCTATCAAGAGCCGATAACGGTTCATCCATCAGCATCACGGCTGGATTGACAACCAGTGCACGGGCAATCGCCACTCGCTGCTTCATGCCGCCAGATAACTGACGAATCCAAGCATGTGTAAAATCGCTTAACTGCGTCCGTGCCAACACATCGCGAATACGATCAGCCCGTTCATCTGCAGAAAGAGGATGATGCTCTAATACCAGCGCAATATTGTCATACACGGTACGCCACGGCAGCAACGCAAAATCCTGAAAGACATAAGTCAGCGGATTCAACGAACTGACAGGAGGCGCACCTTCCATCCATACGGTACCACTATCAGCACGTTCCAAACCGCCAAGCATGCGCAATAACGTTGATTTACCGCATCCCGATGGCCCAATAATGCAGACGATTTCTCCTGCTTCTATGGCAAAAGAAACCGCTTGCAAAACCAATCGACCTTGATAATGATGCGAAATACTGTCAGCAACTAGACGCATTACTCCACCAACAAAGCATTCCCATCCAAAGTATCAGGCACTATCTTTTGCGCCTTGAACCAGTCTATCTGTTGTAAGACATCACGACGATTAAGCGCGGCTTCTGGTGCTATCAACATGGCGCTGTCGCGAATCAATTTATCTGCTTCTGCCGCGCTATGCGTTGTATAGACATACTGATGAATAATCCCTACCAGCGCCTCTGCTTCTTTAGCTGACAACGTTTTCTTAACAAAAGCGGCATTATAATCGGCGGCACCATGAGCAAACGCTCGTTTGAACGCAGCCACCTCTTGTGGTTTTTCTTTTACCTTTGCGGCCGAAGTAAACAGAACCGTTACCTGATAATCCGGTAAGAAATCCACAACATTTCCAATCTGCACTGCGGCACCTTTAGCAATCAAATCATCGGCAATACCGGGCTGTGCTACTGCTGCATCAACCTTGCCAGCTTGTAAAGCAGCGGCTATCGCCGGCATATTATTGAGCGCAACCGTCTGTATCTGAAAGCCTAATTGAGCAGCAATCTGCCGCCCCATATAATCAAATGAAGAACCTTGTGTTGTAATGGCAAACCGCTTACCGTTTAAAGCATCAGGCTTTGTCAGATCAGCATCATACGCCTGCTTGGAAGCGATAATTTTATGCCCCTGCACACCGCTCGCTTCCTGCAAAGCACCACCAAAAATGCGTACTGTATCACCACGCGCGGCTAAGTTAAGCAAACCGCCGGAGACTGCCGTGACACCATAATCAATATCACCAGAAGCAATCGCTACTGCCATGGCTTGAGCCGCCTGAAAAGCAACGAGCTCAGCATCCAAGCCTTCTGTCGCAAAATAACCTTTAGACAAGGCAATAAAAGTTGGCGCCTGCGACGGGAGCGCAATATAGCCAACCTTCACTTTCTCTGCTGCCATTGCAGCAAATGAAAGCCATAATGCCGACAACACAATCATTTTCAGCCATCTCATATAATTCCCCTATAGATTTATAATTTTAAAATAGCACGCGTATAACGCGAAAATATGTAGCATTTTTATCATAGTACCGCGTCAGAATCTATCTATTCTAAGGCGATAAGAAAAGACAAACATTTAGAAGTCGCAGAAAAAATGTCTTTAAACAAACAAACTAAAAGCCAAGACGCATGGTGCTAAAGTAACACATGAAAATCGTGCAAAGCGCATATGTTGCGCCACAAGCATAATTGCCCTATCCGTAGGGTTACATGCTCAAGACCCTCGCGGCAATCTGTTATTGCAGCGATTCCAATTGCAGTGGAACGGGTGTAACCGGTATAGGTTCAACCGTTTTATGACTAGGAGGCGGAATTTTGTCTTCCTCAACCGATTCCAACGTTAGCTCTGTATTTAGGGAGCGCGCATTACTTGGTAATGTGGGTGCAGTTTGTTTCGCATAATTTTCTGTCTTACGCTCTTTCTCCACTAACCCCGGAACATCCGGAATGCCAGCAATTTCCTGCGCAGGCAACACAAAGTAGGTTTCGTTCTTACCAATCAAGCCATAATCTTCACGCGCTTTTTCTTCATACGAATAATAAGATTCAGGCGAACGTAAATTCTCTACATCAACTCGCAAAGCATCGTTGCGGTCATTAAGTGCTTTATTTTCACGCAAATGCAAGCCGACCTGCTGTTGCAGGTCGGCAATGCGATGCTGTGTACTCTTTTGCAGATGCCACAGGTAAACGTTTACAAGACCTAATGCCGCCGCCACCGCAAGAAGCATCAGGTAGATAAACGATTTCTTCATCAGCCTTTTATTTTACCGAGCAGTGCTGCCTTGCCACCATAACGGGCTTTATTACCCAGTTCGGCTTCAATCGTTAACAAACGATTATATTTTGCAACACGATCAGAACGGCAGAGTGAACCCGTTTTGATTTGTGTCGCACTGGTTGCCACAGCAATATCAGCAATTGTTGTATCTTCTGTTTCGCCGGAACGGTGTGAAACGATAGCAGCATAACCAGCATCTTCAGCCATTTTGATCGCTTGCAGCGTTTCAGAGAGCGAACCGATTTGATTTGGCTTAATGAGGATGGCATTGGCAATACCTTTCTCAATCCCTTCTTTGAAGATACGCGTGTTGGTAACATAAAGATCATCACCAACCAGCTGTACTTTGCTGCCTAATTTATCTGTAAGAATCTTCCAGCCGTCCCAATCGCTTTCGTCCAAACCATCTTCAATAGAAACAATGGGGTAACGCGATACAAGGCCTGCTAAGTAATCAACAAATTCTGCTGAAGTAAAGGTTTTGTTTTCAGAAGCCAGATTATATTTGCCGTTTTCATAGAGTTCTGAGGCAGCCACATCCAACGCTAAAAAGACTTGTTCGCCGGCTTTGTAACCTGCTTTTTCAATCGCTGTCATGATGACTTGCAGCGCTTCTTCGTTAGATCCCAAATCAGGAGCGAAGCCACCTTCATCACCTACACCTGTAGATAGACCTTTTTCGTGTAAAACTTTCTTCAATGTATGGAAGATTTCCGCACCAGCACGTAGCGCTTCATGGAAGCTAGGAAAACCGGCTGGCATAATCATGAATTCTTGAATATCAACAGAGTTATCCGCGTGTTCGCCACCATTAATGATGTTCATCATCGGTACAGGTAATGCATAATCGGTTGTGTTATGTAGTACTTCATACAATGGTTTTTTCAAACTAGCTGCTTTGGCATGTGCCAGTGCCAGAGAAACACCGAGAATAGCGTTAGCGCCAAGATTCTTCTTGAAATCATCGCCATCAAGATCAAGCATGATTTTGTCTAGCGCATTCAGGTCATCAATGCTTTTACCTTTGAGCGCAGGACCAAGTTTTTCATTAACATTCGCAACCGCTTTGGTAACGCCTTTTCCTAGGTAACGGCCTTTATCACCATCACGCAGTTCCAATGCTTCACGTGAACCTGTTGAGGCACCTGAAGGGACGCCAGCAGTGCCTTGCGCACCATCAGACAGTGTGACAGTTACCTGCACCGTCGGATTACCGCGTGAGTCTAAGATTTCCAGTGCTTTGACTGATTCAATTGATGTACTCATCGTATGCTCCTTTATTAGATCGATTTAGCGACGTTATCTAACGCCATAAGTTGCTTAAGCAATTCTGGCATTTTTCCCAATGGCCACGCATTCGGCCCATCAGAGAGAGCCTTATCGGGGTCGGGATGGGTTTCCATGAACAGGCCGGCAATGCCGACGGCAACTGCCGCCCGCGCCAAAACAGGCACAAATTCACGCTGCCCGCCGGAGGACGCACCTTGACCGCCGGGTAATTGTACAGAATGGGTGGCGTCAAAAACGACAGGACAGCCAGTTTCTCGCATCACAGCCAATGCGCGCATGTCAGACACCAAATTGTTGTAACCAAAAGATGCGCCTCGTTCACAAAGCATTATCTGCTCGTTTCCTGTGCTTTTAGCTTTATCGGCAACATGCCGCATATCCCATGGCGCGAGGAACTGACCTTTTTTAATATTAACGGGCAAGCCTTGACTACAAACATTACGAATAAAATTGGTTTGACGACATAGAAACGCTGGTGTTTGTAAGATGTCGACTACTGCCGCAACTTCATCAAGAGGTGTATCTTCATGTACATCCGTAATGACTGGCACGCCGATCTCTGCTTTCACTTTCGCAAGTATGCGCAAGCCTTCTGCGATGCCTAACCCACGGTAGCTATTGCCAGAGGAGCGATTAGCCTTATCAAATGAAGATTTATAGACAAAAGGTATCTTGAGGTCATCCGTGAGCTTCTTTAAAGTTTCAGCTGTTGAAAGCGCCAGTGCTTCTGACTCAATCACACAAGGTCCAGCAATCAGGAAGAGCGGACGCTCATTACCTATTTCATACCCACATAGTTTCATGCGCTTTCCTCATCGCGGTGTGCACGACTCGCGAGCACGAAAGATTCAAATAATGGATGTCCTTTACGCGGATTTGACGTAAATTCAGGGTGAGACTGGCAAGCAACGAACCACGGATGCTCTGGTAACTCAATGACCTCAACTAACCCATTATCTTCGGAACGCCCCGAAATTACCAATCCAGCAGCTTCCAGCCGTTTCTCATAATTACTGTTCACCTCGTAACGGTGACGATGGCGCTCATTAATAATTTCTGCGCCATAAATCTGCGCAATTTTACTACCAGATTTGAGTCTAGCTGGCAATGCACCTAAGCGCATTGTCCCGCCAAGATCACTTTGTTTGTCGCGTTGCTCCGTTTCACCACGCTCATTAACCCATTCGCTGATAAGCGCGATGACCGGTTCTTGTGTGCTGTCGCCCCATTCCGTGCTACCAGCATTAGCAATGCCTAACACGTTGCGCGCATATTCAATGACCGCTAACTGCATCCCCAAACAAATACCCAAGTAAGGAATCTGCTGTTCGCGCGCGTATTGTACGGCGCGTAGCTTGCCTTCGATGCCACGATTACCAAAACCACCGGGTACAACGATACCATCCACGCCTTCTAGTAATACGGTACCTTTTTCAAGTAAATCTTCTGAATCAATATAACGGATATTAACGGCATTACCGGTACGAATGCCCGCATGATAGAGCGCTTCATTGAGCGATTTATAGGCATCCGTAAGATCAACATATTTGCCGACCATAGCAATCGTTACTTCACCTTTCAAATGCGCAATAGCGTCATTAACCTGCTGCCAATCAGATAAATCGGCAGGTTCTGCCGTCAAACCAAAGTGACGGATAACGATTTCATCAACCCCTTGTTTATGATAGAGCAACGGAATTTCATAGATATTTTTCACATCCAGTCCAGCAAATACCGCATCAGCAGGCACATTGGTGAAAAGGGCAATTTTACGCCGTTCATCTTCGGGAATATCACGATCAGCACGGCAAATCAGCATATCTGGCTGAATCCCGATAGAGCGTAGTTCTTTTACACTATGTTGCGTCGGCTTTGTTTTTAATTCGCCAGCTGCGGCAATATATGGCAACAAAGTCAGGTGAATATACATACACCGACTGCGTCCCAACTGTGCGCCTAATTGACGTATCGCTTCAAGAAACGGTAAGGATTCAATATCACCAACCGTACCGCCAATCTCAACCATCGCAATATCTGCACCCTCGGCAGCACGCAACACATAGGATTTAATTGCATCAGTGATATGCGGAATCACCTGCACCGTTGCACCAAGATAGTCCCCACGCCGTTCTTTACGAATCACTTCGGCATAGATACGCCCGGTTGTGCAATTATTAAATTGCGTTGCGCGCATCCGAACAAAGCGCTCGTAATGGCCAAGATCAAGATCAGTCTCTGCGCCATCATGGGTAACGAATACTTCGCCATGCTGAAAAGGACTCATCGTTCCCGGATCAACATTAATATAAGGGTCGAGCTTAATTAACGTGATGCGCAAACCACGCGATTCCAAAATAGCGCCCAAAGAAGCGGCGGCGATGCCTTTCCCCAAAGAAGAAACTACGCCGCCGGTAACGAAGATAAATTTGGTCATGACAAACCCGTCTGAACCCAATTATAAAAAATGATGCGGAATACTAACAGAATGTGCTTGTTTTTGCCAGTCAAGCACCAATGCTTCCCATCCTGCGGCGGCTCCAAAACCGCCTAACCAAACACAAACATCATCCACCATTAATAGCGGTAACCGTCGTCGTAGATACGGGGGTACATCATGATTTTGCAAAAAATTTTTCAATGAAGTTGGATAGCGTTGACCCGAAGCATGCCAATGCGCCGCACAAGGATACAAGGCCCAACGACATGTTTTCCCCGCCAATAGATCATGCCCTGCTCGTAAGGTTAATGACCCTATTCCTGCCCATTCTGTGTTTTCAGAAAAACTAGGTGCGCTATCCGGTATGCTGGCCTGATACAGATGCAACATATCTTTATGACGCACGACTACGGTATTCGCATAACACAATTCTGCATGATTATGCGGTCTCATGAGCGCAATCACGAATGCTTGTAAACGTGCTGCGGGTGGTGGCAACTGCCCTGCTCGCTGTAACCAGCGCCGTAAAAGGGCTTTTGCCGTCGTGATGCCGTGTGTCATCTGTAGCTGCTGCCAAGGTAAAACGGGTAATGGCGAACCGAGCAGACCATCTAACAAAGCCTGTTGTAGCGTCAATGCCTCAGCCAACCAATCGGCTGAACGCGCAATCGCAGTTATCGCCTGCGGAAACGTATCCGTAAGCACCGGCAGCACCGAGTGACGCAACTTATTACGTAAATAACGATTATCCAGATTGCTGGGATCATCAAGATAGGCGATTCCTTGTGCAGCAACATAGGCATTTATCGCAGCTCGTGATGTATAAAGTAGCGGACGCCAATGTTCACCTTGCGCAAAATGACGACGCGCTGGCATCGCGGCCAGACCATCCAGTCCACTACCACGTAGCAACTGTAACAATAGTGTCTCAGCTTGATCATCGTGATGATGAGCGGTGAGCAGAACCCCGCCAACGGGTAGATGTTGCGCCAGTGCTTGATAACGTAAAGTACGCGCTAAAGCTTCCGGACTGTCTCGATAAGCTGTGGGCCAGTCCAACCTCACTATCTCACAAGGAACAGCATATGCTGCAGCTACTTGTTGACAAAAATTTCCCCATTCTTCGCTCGCTGATGACCAACCATGATCAACATAGCAGGCCATTAACGGTGCGCATAATTGTTCGCGTTGTGCAACCAACGCATGCAACAAGGCCATACTATCACGCCCGCCGCTGAGTGCCAGAAGGTAAGCGGTTGCCTGCTTTTCTTTTTGCCAATGCCAGAAAGGGGCTTGAGCATTCAACATAAGCGAAGGCGGCTATCTTGCGAGGCTATGTAGATATTGTGCATATTATCGGCTCATTTACTTTGTATCATGCTAGAAGGAAAACCAGCTTTTGTTTTCATAATGAATATCGTATTTCATTGTTTATGATGGATAAAGTCTGCTACCGTAAATTCGAGTCTAAATTTTTTCTCACTAAACCCCTCATATCAACGCCGCACTCAAAAAAATCATGCCATCGAACAGAGCAGAGAAAAAATACAACGCATTGACTGTAAGTTATTAGGGCATTGTAGTGCCGATGACTATCCACGCGTTATCTTATATCTTATATCTTCTATCTCGTTCCATTTTCGACAACATCATCCGTTTGACACCCTAGGCGTTTACGGCTTATGTTTTAGGCGCGGTAATAAAAAACACCCGCTAAAGCGGGCGTTTTTTATCAGGCGGTAGTGAATTGACCATAACGTCGGATTTTTTCCATTCGCTTCTGCATCCGCTCATGATCATCCTCATTTGCCAATTGAGTCAGCTCTTGTATCAGAGTATCGCGTAAAGTAGCGGCCATTGCGCTTTTATCACGGTGTGCCCCGCCAAGCGGTTCGGCAATAATGCCATCAATCAATCCCAGTTTTTCCAATTTAGCAGAAGTCACTTGCATAATTTCTGCGGCTTCTGCCGCTTTCTCCGCACTATGCCAAAGAATTGAAGCGCATCCTTCTGGCGAAATAACCGAATACATGCTGTACTGCAACATCAACAGGCGATCGGCAACACCAATCGCAAGCGCCCCGCCACTACCGCCTTCACCAATAACGACGGCTATCGTCGGTATATTAAGTTTTGCCATTTCATAGAGATTTCGAGCTATCGCTTCTGATTGTCCACGTTCTTCCGCACCAATCCCCGGGTAAGCTCCAGGCGTATCAATGAAGGTAATCAACGGAAGTTTGAAGCGTTCCGCCAAATGCATCAAGCGTAGTGCCTTACGATAACCTTCTGGTCGAGGCATACCAAAATTACGTTTCACCTTTTCTTTAGTGTCGCGCCCTTTTTCGTGACCAATAATCACAACCGGATGTTCTTCCAATCGCGCCAATCCACCTACAATCGCGTAGTCATCGCCATAATGACGATCACCATGCAGCTCATTAAAATCAGTGAACACTTCTTTGATGTAATCTAGTGTGTATGGACGTCTAGGATGCCGCGCCAATTGTGCAATTTGCCAATCAGATAAGCCGGAAAAAATATTTTCCGTAAGCGTCTGTGTTTTACTTTGTAAGCGCAAGATTTCTTCGCTTAAGTCCACTTCGCTTTGATCACTAAACTGGCGTAATTCCGCGAGTTTATATTCAAGTTCAGCAATCGGTTGTTCAAATTCCAGATAGTCAGGGTTCATGTGGTCAGCTCATTGTCAGTTCGGCTTCCAATGCCATTAGATTAGGAAGGATTATACGTTTACCGTCATCATGACCTGCAAGAGAAACGTAGCGTGAGGCATAACGATGATTACCTTTACCCAACGATTTTATATCTTCTTCGGCAGCGTTCATAATCAACGGTTCGCCATGCGACAGAATAGCATACTGACGAAAACGTGACTGTGTACTGATAGCTGAAATTAAAACAACTCGAAAGCTACTGCGACCATCCTTCTGTGCTGATTTTTCATCCGCGAACAAATCAAGTAAAGGCAATTTATCGCTCTGAATAAGCAACCCACCAATGACGAATTCACTCGCATCATCGACCAATAGCGGCGGCGCATACGGAAAAACATGAGCTACAATTTCTGCTGGAAATACGAGGTATTCGTCTTCAGTAGGCACAAGCATGATGTTGATTTGTTTCATTGTATTTCTCCCCGTTTCTTCAGCAGGAATTCCAATGTCTGGATTAATACATCTTCACTGTATGGTTTACCCAGATAACCCTGCACGCCAATTGCATCTGCACGCTCACGGTGCTTATCTCCCGTCCGTGAAGTAATCATGACGATAGGCACTTGAGGAACGGCACTGTTCTTCCGTACGTAAGCTGCAAATTCAAAGCCATCCATACGCGGCATTTCAATATCAAGCAGAATAATATCAGGATTAAAGTTCGCCAAGACTTCAATCGCATCCAGACCGTCTTTCGCTGTAGCAACATTGTAATGATGCCGCTCCAACAAACGGGTACTTACTTTCCGCATCGTGACCGAATCATCCACAACCAAGACATTCGGCACACTAATTTCTTCTATCAACGGTTCGCTATCTGGGATCGGCTTGAGATCCGCAATCCGACGTGATAAGTCCAGCAATTCTAGTACAGGCACGACACGTCCATCACCCAAAATGGTTGCGCCCGAAATACCCGGAATATTGAGAACTTGTCGGTTGACGTTTTTAACAATAATTTCTAGTCGATTCAGGATACGATCCACATGGAACGCAACGGGCTCTCCCCCTGCATCAATAAATAGCGCGGGCGCACTATTTTCTTCCATGGAGAAGACATACTGCTCTGGTTTAAAGTATGCGCCTAGAATGAATTGACGATAATCCTGATCATTGTAATGCTGATAAACGACTTCACCGTCATAACTACGTTGTAGCAATTCGCGCTCTACCTGGCCGATAACAGCAATTGAAGACATCGGCGCCGCAAAATTTTGCCCTGCAATTTCTACCAACAACACTTCTGCAATACTCATAGAGAATGGCATATTCAGCGTAAACTCTGTTCCTTTATCACGAATAGAGTAAACCGATATCTGACCACGTCGTTGTTTAACCATCTCATTCACGACGTCCATACCAACACCGCGCCCTGCCAATTGTGACAGAGACTCGGCAGTTGAGAAGCCTGAACGTAGAATCAAGCTGCTTAGATAAGATTCGTCATCAGCTCTTTCTGCATCAAGCATACCTTTGGCCGCCGCTTTCTCACGAATTCTATCGTAATTTAGTCCTTGACCATCATCAATGACGCGAACAGAGAGTTCTGCTGCATGTACCGACACAGCTACTTTAATCGTGCCTATTTCTGGTTTACCTGCTGCCCGCCGCACTTCTGGTTTTTCAACACCATGTGCCAAGGAATTACGAATCATATGTTCCAATGCAGGCAAAATATCTTCCAACAGACGTCGTTCAACTTCTACTTCTCCACCTTCCAGAAGGAAATTGACTTCTTTGCCAACGCTCTTTGCCGTTTGCCGTACCAAACGGCGCAAACGAGCTTCGTGTACATCAAAGCGCATCAACTGCGTGGTTAGTAAGTGATCCTGAATGTTGCGCTGAATAATCCCTTGCTGGTTAGAAAGATTACGTAAAGTCGTATTATCCTGACTCAGGGTATCCTGCAAGTTTTTCAAGTCATCAATGGCTTCGGAAAGCTGCCGTGAAAGCTGCTGAATTTCAGAAAAACGGTCCATTTCCAACGGGTCAAAATGCAGATCATCTTCCCCCTGTTGCTCGCGGCGATAAAGCATCTGCGCTTCTGTTTCGCCATCTAAACGCCGCATCTGCTCGGCAATACGGATTGTAACGCGCGTGAGTTCGTTCAAGTTGAATTCTGCTTCGCTGATAACGTTCTCCATACGTGAACGCATAATCGCAGTTTCACCCGTCATCGCGATCATATCATCCAGCAATTGTGCATCAACTCGCACATAACGCGGTAAATCGCCACTTGATGTCGGTGTTTCCTGCGGTTCTTTTTCCTTAACAGCTTTATCTTCTTTTCTTGGCGTTTCAGCTTTCTCTTGCGGCAGGTTGAGATCGCGAGATTCGTGCGCATGCTCAATATCCAGTACCGGCGGTTTACTGGCAACTTCGTTCGATGCGGCAGTATCCGCAACACTTGTCGTTGTTATGTCAGCTTTATGATCCGCGGCCGTTGTAGCAGCGCTCTGAGCAGTCTGTGCCGCCGTATTTTCTCCGCGTTCAGATACTGGTGCAGTTGCTTCAGCGCTAGTTGAAGCATGTTGCGCTGTCTCTGCATTTGCAGCTGATTGAGATTGCTCCACAACCTGTTGTTCCGCTTTATCCGTTGCAGGCGATGTGTTCTCTTTTGCTTGTGACGCTTGAGACTCTTGTCCGCGTGATTCTGATGCCACATCAGGTAACGGAGCAGCAGGCATTTCTTCTGGAGCGGCTTCTTGCTGTTGTGGTGCAGTATCTGGCTCAGCCACATCGTCCTGCCCACTACCTGCTCTTTGTGCAGGAACACGGTATTGACCACTTTCAGCAAAGATTTTCAATGAATCATTAACTTCCAATGCTGGTTGTGGCATTTCGTGCCGCATGACACTGTCTAACATCTCATAATGCGCATCCAAACCAAAGTTCAGCAATGTTTTCGCCTGACGTACCTTGCTTTCTACCAAATCTGGAATCTTGTCAATAACCGATTCCATCAAATGCGCCGTATCGCCAATAGCGGTAAATCCTACTAGACGTGCTCCCCCTTTCAGGGTGTGCATAGTACGCTGCAATTCTTCAACCACTTCTTTCTTACTAAAATCATCCTCTAAGAGTTGGCTGGTTGTTTGCAATAATTCTTGCGCCTCATCTGTGAAAATATCGACCAGAACTGGATCAATATTGTCATCAAAGTCAGTCACTATCGGGACTTCTTCTACCGCAAGTTCCGCTGCTTTATCTGCAACGCTATCAGGCATTTCACGGAACTGTGCATCGCTGATAGCCGCCTGTTGCTGTGCTTGTCTGGCGGCCTCTGCTGCTTCTGCAACTTGTGGGTATGGAAGTGGTTGATTGAGATAGCTATGAATATTGTTGAGAATGTACGGATCTGTCTGTGGCAAGTATCCATCACGTACCGTATCAAGCATCAACATGCCTTGCCACATCGCGCCAACCAGTATCGCCGTGGCTTTGCTGCTGGCTTCTACCTGTCCACTGACAATCCCATCAATCAACGATTCTACGCCGTGCGTTAAATCCCCAATCGCATTGTAACCTGCCATGCGCGCACTACCTTTGAGCGTGTGCATATCACGGCGCACGGCATCCAAACGGCTTAACTGTTCGCGGTTTTCATCCCAGCGCTCCGCTTCTTCCTGACTATGGGCGAAAAGCGACATAGCCTCATCAATAAACGTCTCTGCTAACATGGTGTTCGCATTAGGATCTGCAACCAGCTCGCTACCTAAAGGTTCACCACTGTATGGCATTACAGCAGCATCGCCACTTCTTTGCGCTCCCCCCATTTCACGACGGGCATTCATCAAGGCATTGATTGCTTCTATCGCATCATCTTCGTTAGCTTCTTCTTCAAAGTTCTCAATGAGTCCTGCACTTTGTCGCAATACCGAGGCACAGCTCAAACTAAGCGGTGTACCTTCATGCTTGTGCGTTAACAATAACTGTTCGATAGAATCCAGTAAGCGCCATATCCATGGAGGGGCAACTTCACTATCAATACTATCTTCAATCTCATAAACGGAATCCAGTAAATCATCTACGACTTCTGGTGCATCATTTTTATCTGCCAGCTGAGATAAGGTCTCAAACTGGTCAACCGCGCGCAGAAAACCAGCACGATTTGCCGTTGCACTGCCTGATTCTCCATATCTATCTTGATTCAGTGCATTATCCAAACCAGGATGCTGTGCTAACGAAGCCAATTCTTGATTCAAGCGTTCGGCAGGATTAACCGTAGGACGAACAGCATTTGGAGCAGCGTTGTGATAACTGCTCAAGGGTACAGCCACACGACCATGTGTTGTAGGGGAGGCAATATTCGTATCATGTGACACAATATCGAGATTATCCGCTGCTATATCCGTCATACTATCTGGCGCTATATCTCCGGGAACAACTGCAGTATCGATAAACTGAGTATCCGATTCGAGCTCTTCTAGCACAACATCTGAGTCAATATTTTCGGGATAAACTTCAGCATCTTCTAGATGAAGATCATGTTCAACAGTAGCATCGACAAAAACGGGGGGCTCTAGAGTAACCGTCGCCACGTCTTTGCTCTCCTCATCTGATTGTGAAACCATATCAACAAATGTGCTTTCTTCAGATGTTTCCACATGTTCTGACTCAATAGACGGATTAACCAGAGATTCATCTATCTCCTGATCCTCTTGTATATCTGCTGATGAAACGGTTGCAAGAATAGTCTTACTATCATCTTGAACAGACGTCTCGTCATGTGACAGTACTGCTTTAATGACCACCTCATTAGCAGCACTATCTTTAGCTACATCCAGTTCAGCATCCGCAAAAATTTGTGCTAATTGCGAACCGGCATCAATGCCTTCTGCCAAAAGCGATGCATTTAAATGTTCCTTGACCTGATCTATCGCAGCCGTATCTCTTGGTAATGCTTGTTGTTGCCATTGCCGTTGCAATGTTGCTGCCATAGCAAATTGTGTATCTGCATCATCATCAAGCAGTCCACGGCGTAACATAGATAACAAGCGATTATAAATATCTGGTGTAAACGCTTCTGGTAATTGAGATATAGCCACATTTTTTACTGCAGCGCGTTCCAATATTGCTTCTATAGCCGCAACATCAGCTTCCTCGCCTAATGCCATTGCGATTTGTTGTGCAACCACTGCCCGTGTTTCGCTGTCTTGTAAGCTATGTGGTTCTTGCCATTGGGCGCCAATCGTTGCCGCCAAGGCTTCTTGTGCCGCCGCATTTCCTTGTGCAGCTCCAAGCCCGCTTTGCAAGGTTTGCAACATCGCTCCGTAGGCTTCTTGTTTTACGCCCGTCGGTAATTGTATTGTCTGTGCCGCCGCTCGCTCTAGTACCGCACCTATCGTTGCTGCATCCGCTTCGCCACCTAAAGCCGTCGCGATTTGTTGTGCAACCGCTGCCCGTGTTTCGCTATCTTGCAAGCTATGCGGTTCTTGCCATTGGGCGCCAATCGTTGCCGCCAAGGCTTCTTGTGCCGCCGCATTACCTTGCGCAGCCTCAAGCCCACTTTGTAAGGTTTGCAGCATGGTGTCATATGCGTCTTGTCGTACTCCGACAGGTAAGGTACCAGCTTCTTGTTTTGGTACTTGTGCGGCAATACGGTTCAATATTGCTTCAACAGCGGCAGTATCTGCTTCACCTTTCCCACCAAGCGCAGCAATAATGCGTTGCGCAATAGCATCACGGGTTGCTTCATCTTGTAAGCTTTCTTGCTGCCAACGCGCACCTATCTGTGCAGCTAATGTTTCCTGAGCATCGCTTGTTTGCGCTTCCCCAAGATGAGTCCGTAGGGTCTCCAATACCTCTTGGTAATCGCCCTCATTGATTCCTGCAGGAGGTTGTTTCGCTTTTTCTGCAGCACGATTCAGTACGGCTTCTACTAATGCGGCATTTTCATGTCCATTGCCGCCAAGTACTGCTGCCATTTGTTCGGCAACAGCCGCTCGAATGGCACTATCTTGCAAACTATTCTGATTTTGCCACTGGTTACCAATGGCGGTCGCTAATGCTTCTTGTATTTCTGTATTAGAGGCATCGTTAAGACCACTACGCAAGGTCTCCATCATGACTCCATAAGAATCTTGACGAACACCTTCTGGAAGAATGCTTGGTACACGATGCGGCACATTCGACAGCATGTTATCCAGCAACGATTCATCAACACTTCCTTCACTAGCCAACGCAGCTTTCAGATGTTGAACGATGTTGTCGCGCGTTTCTCCTTCTGTACTAATTCCTTGTTGTAGCCACTGACGACTAATAGTATCAGACAATACGGTCTGCATGTCCTCATCGGTTCCTGCTGCTAGACCGCGCCGTAAAGTCGTCAACATTCGGTCATAGGCTTCCTGTGTGATACCCACAGGTGCCTCATGTCGAGGAACACCTAAACCCATCTGAGGAACCAGTCCTGGTTGCACTGGAACAGGTGACGTCCCTGCATTATTAGCTTGTTCCAGTATGTCTGCTACCCATTGAGCTTGTTCCGTCTCATTATTTTGGAACGAAGCTATTAGGCTTTGCGCCATCGCCGCTCTTAATGCAGGATCATCCGCAAAATTTTCTTGCCATTGCCGGCGAATGGTTTCTGCCAGAGCAGCCTGCATATCTGCATCTGGTTCACCCATACGTAATCCGCGTTGCAGCGTATGTAGCGCTTTATTATAGCTAGGTTGCTCACTAAAATTATTGGCACTAAGGGCCTCTTTCCCTTCATGAGGAGAAGGGCTATGTTCTGCGATAACAGCATCTTCCGTTTTCGCAGGTAACTCATTTGGCAGAATTGTTAACTCATGGACACTCTCACTAACTGGGGCTGTGTGGCTATCGTCAAATGCATCATGTGCAGCTAAGTCATCTTCAGCCAAGCCGATATGCGAAGTTGTATCAACAGTATCTTCTAATTCCGAAAGAGGCGCTGTGGATATCTCTTGTTTATGTACTGCATCAGTCTCTAACGTAATAGCAGGCACTTCTTTATCTGTACTCTCTTCTTCAAGACGGATATCAGACAAAGCGGCCCAATCATTAAGTCCATCAGATTCACCCGCGGTTACTGGAGACACCGCATTATCTGCAATATCTTGCGCCTGTTGACCATCAGATAAACGTAATTTACGCGACAAACTATCAAGCGCTGATTGTTCACTTTCAGGATTTTCAAGTAGCGACAAGCGCACTCGTTCTGCAACTAATGCTTGTTGTAATAAAGCACCTTTATGCTCAACAAACTCACTGCCTGTTTGCAGAACATTCAGTAAAGAAACAGCATCGCCAACAGTATCACAGACTAAAGAATTTGCGTTAAAGTCCTTTTCGATTACACGATTCAATAACTGTTCATGTTGCCAAGCAAACTCACCCAGAGCTTCATAACCTACGGTTCTACCCGATCCTTTCAACGTATGGAACGCACGACGAATATCGGTTGTTAATGCGCTATCATCAGGCTTATTTCGCCATTGAGGATACACATCATTCATGCTGATGACGATTTCACCTAATTCTTCATTAAAGAACTCGCGAATTTCATCGTCCATTACCGCATCGGCATGACTGCCCACGAAAGACATTTTCTCAACTGGAACATCCATAGCCTGTAAATCAGGTAATGATTTTCCTGCGAAGTAAGCAATCGTAGGTACGGCTGAACCTGCTACTGGAAGCTTTTCATCATACTCAGATATATTGATTGCAGGCGATGCTACATCGTGACGAGATGATGCCATTGCTGTCGTTTCTTTAGCAACATCTATTAAAGCATTTTCTGAATCATCTACAGGTAGTGTTTCAGTATATCCTGATTCTGCTCGTTCATGCCCATCAACATCTTGTCTATCTGCTGCATCCGCCATTGATTCAGCAGCATTCGTCAGTGATGATGCTTCTACATGTTCCGTATCAGTAACATCTTCCTGCTCTACAACGCTTGTGCTTACATGACTGTCATCAATTGCTTCAGGAGATTGTGTTGCTTGTACCGTATGGCTGGGAGAAACGGGCGGTAAGTGTTCAGTTGCCGTCGCAGGTGCTACAGATGACATTGATTGACCGCCGCTCATGTCAGAGCTCGCGAGGTTTTCGCCTCCACCTTGATTCATCGGTACAACAGGAGCATCATCGTGATGTTCTAATTGAGCCTTTCCTATACCTGTCGAAGATTGAGATTGTTGTGTGGCTGACGCAGAGTGCACACCTGAGATCAAAACAGAAGGTAATTCTGCTTCTTCCTCAGGTTTTTCTTCAATATTCTCAAGAGAGGAGAAGTCATCTGCAAGAACATCTAAAGACGAATCCAGCACATCTTTAAACTGCTGGATATCACCACCATTATCGACTAGATCATCCTCTGTTTCCTGAGGAGCCATGCTGGCAAAACCAGCAAATAACGATTTTGCTTTCGCACTTACCGGATTAATTTTTTCAAGACTCTCTGCAGATTCAGACAAAAACGCGATATCTTGTAATGAAATTTTACCTGCCTCTGCTAAGTCATTAAACAGATACTCCACTGCAACGAGCGTATCGACAACTGGAACATACGCTTTATTCAAGTCCTGATCATTTTGCAGCGTGAATTCTGTAAACAATAATCCCACACGTTGCAGTTGTATAGCTAAATCTTTGAAGCCAACCAATGCTGTGATCGCACTATAATGGAGAAGTTGTATCGCAGCTTCACGCCACGGTTGCGCTAATTTGATTGTCTCCGTTTGCAAAACTTCTTTGCGTAAGGATTCAAAGAATCGTTTGCCTAGTTTGCCAGTATCACGAATCAATTTATCAATTTCTAATTGCCGAGAATGTTCCGACTGTAACTGCAATGCTTCTTGATAATTGCTTGCCTGCTTAACTTTTTTATCTTTATCTAATTGTCTGAGCGTTTCCTGCACCAAAATCATGGCCTCAGCCACATCAATCCATTGTTTATCTGACAACTGCTCAGCTAACATCTGATTAATCTGCTTGAGTAATAACTGAGGCGTCTGAAGATTCAGCACTTCAAACAGATGAATGAGATTCTTATTATGTCCAATAATGCTTTCTACATTAAATGGCGCACTGGGATTACGCGCATGATGTTCAATCTGGTTACGACTGGTTTCGATAATCTCGTTAACTTTAGCGGATAACGCCAGATAGGTATCACGATTAATAAATGGCTGCGCGGAAACTGGAATTTTATCCGCACCTTCTGTAGCAATACTTTTTACAGCTTCTGTCGCTTGTTCAACCGCTTTTTTCTGGTTTTCTGTAATATGGTCTAGACGTTCAATATAATCAGACAGCACCAGCAATCCAGAGGCAATTTCAGCACCATTTTCAACAAATGATGGTGTCACACCATTCTGCGTTACAGTATGATTCAAACTTTCAACACTTGCAGCTATCGTTTCTACTAAATTGACTGCTTCATTCCTTCCCAATAAAGAAAGACCGCCACTAACCTCAGACAAATTCTCACGTAAAGCGCCAACCCCGCCCGATTCAGGGCGTTCCAACCATTCAATAAGTTGCCGTTTCGCTGTTGAAATATTGCGCACCATTTCATCTTGGACTCGCGCCAATAGTTGATTGCCTAATTCACCTGCCATGAAAACTCCTGTATCTTGGTTAACGGCATAAAAACCAAACCTTTATTAATCAATATCCTACCGGCAATTTGAAGCCTGATACGGAGTTCTTCAATTCCTGCGAAAGCAGGCTTAAGTTTTCGATAGAGTCAGAAGTTTTAATAACGTTTTCTGTTGTCGTTACCGTCATTTGATTAATCTGAGCCATGTCACTGGCAATATTTTCTGCCATAGTCGAAACCTTACGTGTTGACTCTGATACACGTTCAATGAGGGACGCAAGTGATGTTGAAACATCTTCAATTTTACTTAGGGCAGTACCAGCTTCTTCGGCAATATTAGCGCCGTCTACAACTTCTTTAGTAGAACGTTCCATCGATGAAACCGCAGCATTGGTATCATTTTGGATAGTTTTAACCAACCCTTCAATCCGCTTAGTTGCATTAGACGATCTTTCTGCTAGACGCTGCACCTCGTCAGCAACCACCGCAAATCCACGTCCTGCCTCACCAGCAGAATTCGCCTGAATCGCCGCATTTAATGCAAGAATATTAGTCTGATCGGCAATACTCTTAATAATTTCTACAATATTACCGATTTCTTGTGAACTTTCCCCCAGACGTTTAATCAGTGTTCGGGTTTCTTGAATATTACCGCGAATATTATTCATACCATTGATCGTATTACGCACTTGCTGCGCACCTTCACGAGCGATGCTTACAGAATTATGGGCAATTTCTGCTGAATCATTCGTACTCATCGCAACCCGATCTAATGAACGAACCATATCACCGATAATTTTAGCAATAGAGTGGATTTTTTGCGCTTGCTCTATTGAAGAACTTTGCATTTGCTCTGCAATAACACGCGTACTATTAGAGGCATTAGAAACTTGGCTAGATGTACGGTTAATGGTTCCAACTAACTCACGCATCGATTCGATGGCGTAATTGACCGCATCGGCAATAGCTCCAGTGAAGTCCTCTGTTACTTGTGCTTCTACTGTTAAATCACCATTCGAAAAATCTGAAAGTTCACTCATTAAACGTACAATAGCATCCTGATCTCGTTTAACACGGAACTCTGCCTCAGAAGATACGTGTTGTATTTTCGAATATTGTTGTCCGACCACTTGATACCAGAAAAAAGCAGCTATCGCAACTGAAATGAGAGTTATCGGTAATATAATGGTTAATAAGCTGCCACCACTAAAATACAATTGAAACAAACTTATTAAAGACAAACCCCCCGCCACCCCAGAAATAGCCATAGCAGGCATAAAAAATGCACTTTTGTTGTTAGCTCTGTCACTAACTCGATTTTTTGAACTCAACATAACCCACCCAATTTATTGTATATTTTGAATAAACGAAGCATCTGTTACCAGACTTTTTAGATCAATACGCAACCACTGAAGTCCATCCATGGCTGCTTGCCCATTAAGCCAGCTACGCGTTGACTGGTAATTAGACACCTCACAAGAACGAATTCCTTGTATGGAATCTACTTTCAATATATATCCTTGCCCTTCATTATGAAGAATGATAAATCCGCTTTGGCTCTTTGTATTTTGTATTGGCAAAGAAGGCGTTACAAAACGCTTAAAATCCACGACCGAAAAAACCTCTCCGCGAATCCCCACCAATCCTAATAACCAATGCGGTGTAAAAGGTAATGGTGTAATTTCCTGAACACTGGTAGAAACTTCCTGTACCATCTTCATATCAAGCAAATAGTATTTATCTCCTGCAGTGAATGCCAGATAACTTTCTCCAAAATCATGGTATTTATCCAGAACCTTTTTGCGTTCTTCTGCTTTTTGTACGTACTCACACAAAATGGCAAAAGGGCTGATTTCAGCATTTTTTGATTTCTCGATATTCATAGTAGCGCTTTAATTTGTGCTAATAACGCTGATTTTTCAGGCGGTTTGACAAAATATTCTCTCGCACCATTGCGCAAGCCCCAAGCGCGATCACTTTCCTGATCCTTGGTAGTTAACATAAGGATTGGGATATCGCGAGTATCAGGATTCCGCATGAGTTTACGTGTTGCCTGGAAACCACTCATTCCTGGCATCACAACATCCATAAGAATTAGGTCAGGCCGTTTTTCTTCTGCGGTTTTGATGCCTTTATCTGCTGTATCAGCCCATAACACGCTATATCCTTCGCTTTCCAGCATAACGCGCACAATTTCCGCTTCGGTTGGAGAATCGTCTACTATCAAAATCGTAGCCATTCGGCGGCTCCTATAATCTTATTTAACGTGCGTGCGAATCGCATTGAGCAGTTCATCACGCGAGAAAGGTTTCGTCATAAAGTATTCTGAACCTGCAATTCGCCCACGCGCCTTATCAAAGATACTATCTTTACTTGAGAGCATTAAAATGGGCGTTTTAGCAAATGTTGCGTTACTTTTAATAACAGAGCAAACCTGATATCCATCCAGACGCGGCATCATAATATCGAGGAAAATCAGATCGGGTTTGAACGACATAACTTTTGATAAGGCGCTAAAACCGTCTTCTGCGGTTGCTACGGTATAGCCTTCCTTACTAAGAATAGCCTCGGCAGTTTTCCGTATTGTGCCGCTATCGTCCACCACGAGCACTTTCACGGATTTTTTATCAGACACGCGAACTCCTTAATTTTCGCTAATACATTAGACATAGAATAACGGATTACTATCAAAAATGCGATGTTTCCACGCTATTATGCCCCTCTATTACTGGTTAACCAGTCTTCTGCAATGATAGCAGCAGCCATCGCATCAACCTCTTTGGTTTTCGGCAACCGAGCCCGTGCTTCATGCGAACTTAAATATTCATCAATAAAATATACAGGTAAGCCAAATACTTCGTGGCACTGTTCCCCTAACCGATAAATAAAAGGCGCTAAAGGATGCGTATTGCCATCTCGCAATTGCGGTAAACCAATGACTATCGTTGAAACGAACCATTCTTTTACCCATCCAGAGAAATGATTGGCATCCAATGAATGAATAGGATGCCTTAGTACCGCTATTGGCTTTGCCGTTTGCGTTAACGTTTGCCCGACAGCGACGCCCGTTTTACGCTGACCTACATCCAGCGCTAGAATCCATTTTGCTGTCACCAATATCCTCCTTAGCGCTTTAGATAACATAATGCACATTAAATTTGGTAAAGGCAAGGTTAATGTTTGTAAGTTTATCACTACATATTAAAATTATACGCGTTAAATTTTTTATTCATCTATCCCTGAATTTGCTAATTTAAAGGAGAATATTTTGATTTCTGTGAAAGTATTGATTATTGGTTCCGGTCCTGCTGGTTATACAGCTGCTGTTTATGCAGCTCGTGCAGGATTAAATCCCGTCATAATTACAGGACTAGAGCAAGGTGGCCAACTTATGACAACTACAGAAGTTGACAATTGGCCAGGTGCTGCAGAAGGTATCCAAGGTCCAACATTAATGGAAAATATGCGAGCACATGCGCAACGTTTTCAAACAACCCTTGTCCAAGATATGGTAACAGAAGTGGATTTCGCCACTTACCCCTTTATAATCAAAACACGCGGAGATACTTATGCTGCCGAAGCTGTCATTATTGCCACTGGAGCCAGCGCAAAATATCTAGGTTTACCATCCGAACAAGCATTTAAAGGAAGAGGCGTCTCAGCATGCGCAACTTGTGATGGCTTTTTTTACCGAAACAAACCTGTCGCGGTCATTGGTGGTGGCAATACAGCAGTAGAAGAAGCACTATATTTGGCGAACTTAGCTAGTACGGTTACTTTAGTACATCGACGCGACACTTTTCGCGCAGAAAAGATCTTGCTTGACCAACTTCACGAAAAAGTTAATTCAGGAAAAATTACTCTAAAGCTACATGCTGAGCTAGAGGAAGTTTATGGAGACAAAATGGGGGTTACTGGCGCGAACATCCGCTTTAAGAACGGAGAGTTAGAATCACTAACCGTAGATGGCATCTTTATTGCCATTGGTCATACCCCAAATACCGCGCTCTTTACTGGACAGATTGAGCTAGAAAATGGCTACATCAAAACACAAGGTGGTAGTCACGGTAATGCTACCCAAACTTCTATCCCGGGTATATTTGCCGCAGGAGATGTTACAGATCAGATTTATCGCCAAGCTATCACTTCGGCTGGTAGAGGTTGTATGGCTGCGCTGGATGCGGAACGCTTTCTAGCACAAAAGTCGCTTAATCAATGATATAATAGCGTTAATTAATATTTTGTTTAAGCTTAAATTCTGAGGTAAAACATCATGGCAACACAATCAATTATTGTCCCTGATCTTGGGGACTTTTCATCTGTTGATGTAATTGAAGTGCTCGTAAAAGTAGGAGACAGCGTAAAAAAAGAAGACTCTCTTATCACGCTAGAAACAGACAAAGCCTCAATGGAAGTACCCGCTCCTGCCGATGGTGTTATTGCCACACTTACTGTCAAAGTTGGCGATAAGGTTTCGGCTGGCGATAGCATTGGTACGTTGGAATCGGAGGGCGGTTCAGCCACTTCAGTTTCAACGGCTTCACCTGTGACAGACGACCAAACGGTAGAAAACAAACAGCCTACACCTGTTAACACAATAGCGTCTTCTGCACCAGAAGGTGCGGTAGATATGCTCGTTATTGGTGCTGGACCTGCTGGTTATTCGGCTGCTTTCCGCGCAGCTGACCTTGGCATGAAAGTTACCTTAATCGAACGGCATAACACGTTAGGTGGTGTGTGTCTTAACGTCGGCTGTATCCCATCTAAAGCACTCTTACATGTCTGTGAAGTTATTGAAGAAGCTCACGATATTTCGAATACAGGCATTACTTTTGAAGCCCCAAAAGTCAACATTGACATGCTACGCGCGCATAAAGAAAGCGTGATTAATAAACTGACCGGTGGCTTAGCAGGTATGGCTAAAGGCCGTAAAGTCAATGTCGTTCATGGAACTGCCAAGTTTGCAAATGCTAATGAAGTTATCGTGACTGATAAAGACGGTTCCACACAAAATATTCCGTTCAAACAATGTATCATTGCGGCAGGTTCGCGTAGCATCAAACTTCCCTTTATGCCCAATGATGATTCGCGCGTCATGGACTCCACAGGTGCTCTCGCTTTACAAGACGTGCCTAAACGCTTACTCATTATTGGCGGTGGTATCATCGGGTTGGAAATGGCAACCGTTTATGCGACTTTAGGTTCAAAAGTTGATATCGTTGAAATGGCAGATACGCTAATGGCTGGAGCAGATAAAGATCTGGTTAAAGTTTGGGAAAAACGTAATAACCATCGCTTCAACAACATTATGACGAGTACAAAAACAGTTGCTGCAACTGCCGAGAAAAATGGTATTCATGTGACCTTCGAGGGGACGCAGGCACCAACTGAACCACAGTGTTATGATCGTGTTCTCGTTGCCGTTGGGCGTGCTCCTAATGGCCATGAACTAAATCTGCAAGCAGCTGGTGTATACGTTAACGAACGTGGCTTTATCAAAGTAGATAAACAAATGCGTACTACCCAAGCCAATATTTTCGCGGTTGGTGATATTGTTGGTCAACCGATGTTGGCTCATAAAGGCGTACATGAGGCGCATGTAGCTGCCCAAGTCGCCGCGGGAGATAGCAATAGTTACTTTGATGCCCGTGTAATTCCCAGCGTTGCCTACACCTCACCTGAAGTCGCCTGGGCAGGCGTTACGGAGCTACAAGCAGCCGCACAAAACCTCAGCATTCGAAAAGCGATATTCCCATGGGCTGCTTCAGGTCGTGCGATTGCTAATGGCTGTGACTACGGATTTACCAAATTAATCATTGATAAGAATACTAACCGTGTTGTAGGCGGCGCTCTAGTGGGACCGAATGCAGGCGATATGATTTCGGAAGTTGCACTTGCTATTGAAATGGATGCTACCGTTGAAGATATTGCCTTTACCATTCATCCGCATCCAACCCTAGGCGAATCTATTGGTATGGCAGCAGAAGTTGCGGAAGGTAGCTGCACGGATCTACCACCACAAAAAAAGGCTTGAATAAGCAGGTACTTTAAATTACTACGATGCTATACACTAAGCTAAAGCAGTCGTTAAGTACTTAAATCTTGAAAAGAGCTCCCGTAAGGGAGCTCTTTATGGAAAAACAAGTCAAGCTGAAAATAATTTATGGGGTTGGAGTAGATTAGCCCTAAATGTCACCCCAAAGCCACAAGATTTTCAGCGGCTGACTTGGTGTCCCAAAATAAAACCGAAACTCGCATTTCTTCAAAAACAGCGTAAAAAACTTCCGTTTAATTTCATTGTGCTTGCGTAGTACACGTTCCGTCTGACTCCAAAAAATTCTCAATGCCATTTATGTGTGGTCGTGACGGGCAATAAACGCCTTGTCGTAACAGATATAGTGATAGTAAAAACGTCTACATCCAGCACGTTATCACTGTTCAGGCTGTCTGTATAAACTATTCTATCTGGCAGAATTTCTTTTCCATAATGGGAAACCTGCTTCCTCTGCTCGCATTGTCCCCAACAACTGTATAAAACTTGCCTCCGCATATTGAGAATACCAAAGCTCATTACTTTTTCTGCCGTCCTTCTGCTTTTTCCCTTTGTGTTTGCCACAAAAATAACTTGAGACCTGTGCAAAACCCTCCAACTCATCCACTCATTCATTTTTCAACACAAATGAACCTGTTTTCTGCTCATTTTCTTGCATCATCATCCCTGAACCACCCAATATCTGGGCGATTCCCCGCCTTTTAGACAGGAGAAACCATCTCTATCCTGTTCCCCGCTTTGAGTAGGTTTAGGCGTAAGGGACAAAATTCAGGCTGTTCTCAAGACGTTTGCCCCCAAGGGA
>JAUMZX010000002.1 GCA_030527905.1 Cardiobacteriaceae bacterium | reverse complement strand
GCCGTAACTTCCAGTACAAAAAATTCTAGCAGTTTGTTTTGTATCTTTTTTGATATTTTACAGTTGGTTATCTTCATTTTCAGAGGGTAACATAACTGCTAATCTAAGTCAGCCCCTTATTAAAACAGGGTTTTCTATTAGGAACAGCAATCTACTTATCACCCCACACTCCAGAAATATTGAACGCAATGGAAAAATACGGGGGCTGCGAAACAAAGAGAATCCATACGATCAAGCATCCCGCCATGTCCTTCGATGAGTGCACCCCAATCCTTAACGCCCCGATCTCTTTTAATTGCCGACATCACCAATCCGCCTAAGAATCCTATTATGGACATTAGAAAAGCAATGATTACGGCCTCTGATAAAGTAAATGGGGTAATTGTATATAACCCGCCTCCAACCAGTGCAGCACTACATATACCTAATATGGTGCCCGCGATGGTTTTAGATGGGGATAATGCAGGAATAATCTTCTTTTTCCCAAGCAGCTTTCCCCAAATATACTGTAAGACGTCACTCGCTTGTACTACTGCCACAAGAAATAGCAAGAGAAGAATATTGTGCTGATAGCCGGGAATATGCAAATTCAGCAACGCGGGGATGTGAGAAATACAGTAGATAGCAATCATTACAGCCCATTGTGCAGTTGCCGCGCAAATCAGAAAAGAACGAACATCTCCTGCCAGAGACGCGGCAATTGGCATAAATAGGAAGGCGTATACGGGAATAAAGGTAACAAAGAATTTCTCGTCACCATAATAAATCAATAGGTACTGTAGTGGGAGAATCACGTAATAGCACAATACCATCACACGATAATCGCTACGGCGGCAATAGAGTAATGAAAGAAATTCACGTAATGCGAAGAATGAGATAAGCCAAAATAAAAAAATCGTTCCGCCACGTCCCACCGCAAAAGCCATGATTAGGATAGCGGACATTAGCCACCAAGCGTGAACACGGGCACGCAAATTCAACAAAGTTGATGTGCTGCCATAACGCCGGAGCAATATATGTGTAACCCCGCTGGCACTACACAGAGTCAACAGAATTGCCAAAAATAGCCAAATAATAGTATTGTGATTCACAATCCGCGCTCCTCCTGCCGTAATATGGGTTGTTGCGCCAAAAGCGATGTTTGCGCATAAGCAAGAAAATCTTCTTTTTCGGGGAAATCCCCCCCTCTAAAAAGAGAGCCAAAACGTACACTACATAGCATCGGTACAGGTAATAGGCGTCCTTTTGGTAAGACCCTCTGGATGTTATGAATCCACACCGGCACAAACTCACATTCAGGGCGAGTTTGTGCAAGATGATAGATACCGCTCTTAAACGGTTGCAATAACACGGTATCATCACTATTGCGCGTTCCCTCGGGGAAAATAATCAAGTCAGCACCTTCATCCAAGGCCTCAGCCATTTGCGTTATCGCAGCCTGTGGCTCGCCACTTTTACGAACTACCAGCACCATGTTAAAAACTTTACATGCAATAAAACGACGCAGTGGAGAAGAAAGCCAATAATCCGCTGCAGCAACGGGCCGAACATGTCCACGAAGCATAGCGGGTAGCGATACCCAAATCAGCATAAAATCACCATGGCTATTATGATTGGCATAATAGACACGTCCACCGCCTTTTCTCTCCCGCAATGTTAATAATGGTTGGGAACGTACGCCCGTCAATAATATAATCAGGCAAGATAATAGCCGTTCTATCCACATAGCCCAGAAACGAGATTCTTTTATGGTCTTCATTCTTTCACCGCCAGTGCAGCCGCAACCACACGTGTACGGACAATACATGTCCACGCACTACCAATCGTAATCAATGATAACGCTAACAACAGCACATACGACGTTCCCCATATATACCGTTCTACTGCACTAAATAAACAGGCAAAGGTCAGCACAGCCATCCGTTGCTGCTTTGCCATAGGTCCAGCAAAACATTGCTCCTGCCCCAAACTTCCATCAAAAACGCGAATATAGGCCGTCGCCATTGCTAACAATGCGCTCAACCAACCCAGCCAGCTGAAATGAACCGCATAGCCTGTGGCTAGCAACAAAAAACTATCAGCAACACGATCGGGAAATTCATTATAAATAGCGCCACTTGTTGTTTTTTTTCGCCTTCAAGCGCAACCATACCATCTAATAAATTACAGACTAGCCGTAATTGAATACCAAGGGCGCCGAAAACAAGAGAAAGAGAACCACCTAATAACAATAATGCAGCTGCGCCAGCGGCAAAAATCGCACTACAGACAGAAATGCCATTCGGTGTCACGAATGGTTTAGTCGCTAACCACCCAGCCAACCACGTTGCCCATCTACTATGACGCGCTGCAATAGGACGACGATTTTTTACCAAATCCGACATAGATACTCCATAAAACCGCAAATAAAAAAGAAAGCATTGCTTTAATCATGTATGGATACTCTTCAGCTTGTTACGCCGAAAAAAAATCACAATAAAATCCATATATCCATAAAATCTCTATTTAAATTTATAACACCATACTAAAAGAGAAGCAAAAAGAAACGGGCGATGAACCCGTTTCTTCTAGGTGATGATGAAAAACGATTCCCTTACTCGTCTCCAATACTCTCAGCAGCATCTCTTCTAACTTCTGGTAACGCTTTGATATGCCAAATATCACGCGCATAATCCTCAATTGAGCGATCAGAAGAAAAATAACCCATATTGGCAATATTAGTAATTGCAGATTTTACCCAAGCGTCTTGATTGCGATAACGTCTGTCCGCTTGATCCTGCGCTTCTACATAGCTACGGAAATCTGCTAGAACCTGATAATAATCACTAAAAATATGCAGGTTCTCGTGATAACGACTCGGTTCTTCTGGTGAGAAGACGCCAGAGGTAATTTGAATCACTGTTTCATGCAGTTCAGAATCTTGTTCCAAATAGAGTAAAGGTGAATAACCACGCTGCCGCAACGCTTCGACTTGCTCAACCGTATTACCAAAAATAAAAATATTATCTTTACCGACTGCATTAAGGATTTCGACATTAGCACCATCCAGCGTTCCAATAGTAAGCGCACCATTTAATGCGAATTTCATATTGCTGGTACCAGACGCCTCGGTTCCTGCCAACGAAATCTGCTCTGATAGATCCGCTGCTGGAATAATAAGTTGAGCGAGGCTAACCCCATAATTTGGAATAAAAACAACTTTAATCAGATCACGAATACGGCCATCATTATTGATGACTTTGGCAACATCATTGATAAGATGAATAATTTTCTTCGCAGCATAATAAGCACTTGCAGCTTTACCCGCAAAAATAAATACCCGAGGAACCCAATTAGCATTAGGATTTTTAAGAATCTGGTTATAGCGGCTCACAATATGCAACACATTGAGCAGCTGCCGCTTATATTCATGAATCCGTTTAATTTGCACATCAAACAGCGCTTCAGGATTAACCTTGATTCCCATCTCGTTCCGAATCCATTCAGCAAGACGCCGTTTATTTTCCAATTTCACGCTAGCAATCTCTTTACGGAATGTCGCGTCATCCTGTAAACCATTCAAGCGAGAAAGCTCATCCAAATGGCTACGCCAACCTGTACCAATACGACGGTCTATCTGTTGCGCCAAACCACGGTTTGCCAATGCAATCCAGCGTCGCGGTGTAACACCATTCGTCACGTTAGTGAAACGTTCTGGATAGAGTCGTGCAAAATCAGCAAAGATGGATTTAACCATGAGGTCAGAGTGTATCTTGGCCACTCCATTGATTTTATGAGAACCAATAACGGCCAACCATGCCATTCGCACTTTACGTCCGCCATCTTCATCAATCAACGAAACTCGACGAATAAAGTCATCATCAAAACCGCGCTTACGCAAGCCCACTAAGAAGTGTTCGTTAATCTCAAAAATTATTTGTAAATGCCGTGGCAAAATACGTCCCATCATTTCAACCGGCCATGTCTCAAGCGCTTCGCCCATCAAAGTATGATTGGTGTAAGAGAAAATTTTGCCACAGGTGGCCCAAGCATCGTCCCATTTTATGCCGTATTCATCAATTAGAATGCGCATCAATTCTGGAATCGCAAGCACAGGGTGCGTGTCGTTCAAATGAATCGCAACCGTATCCACGAGATTACTGAGGTCGGCATTTTCTTTTAGATGACGAAAGACAATATCTTGCACCGATGCCGAGGTCAGGAAATATTCTTGGCGTAGCCGCAGTTCGCGACCTACCGTGGTCGAATCATCTGGATAAAGCACACGCGAAACGTTCTCTGACGTATTCTGCTGTTCCATAGCAGCAAAATAATCGCCTTTATTGAAATCCCCAAGGTTAAACATATTACCAGCGTGCGCAGACCACAAACGCAACGTATTGGCCGCGTCAGTATCGTAACCGGGAATAATTTGGTCATAGGCTAACGCTGTAATTTGCTCGCTATTATTCCAGATACATTGCTCTCCTTGATAATGAACATTGCCGCCATAGCGAATCGTATAGTGCTTACTTGGGCGTCTGAATTGCCAAGCAATATCTTGCTCTGTCCAAGTGTCAGGTTTTTCAATCTGTTTGCCATTTTCTATTTCTTGGCGAAACATACCGTACTCATAGCGAATGCCATAACCCATCGCAGGAATACGTAACGTCGCAAGACTATCCATAAAGCATGCGGCAAGACGACCAAGTCCCCCGTTACCTAAACCCGGATCGCCCTCCTCCGCGATAATCTCATTCAGATCTTGCCCAAGCTCTGCCATCGCTTCCCGCAAGGATTCATAAACATCTTCAGCAATCAATGCATTCGACAGGGCGCGCCCCATCAAGAATTCCATAGATAGGTAATACACCCGTCTCAGCTTTTCTCGTCTGAAATGACGCGTCGTTTGTAACCAACGTTCAGTTGCAAGGTCTCGAACAACGAGTAAAGCAGCATTCAACCAATTGGTTTTTGTTGCTTCCGCAGGCGGACAACCTAGACTGAAAATCAATTTATAAACAAGCGATTCTTTTAGACTTTTTACATCGCTTCCTGGCGCACGAAACTCATACTTGTGACTATTAGGCATAACCGACTCCGGTTCTGATAAAGATTTGTAAAATTGTACGCTTGTCAGGGGAATTTGAAAATCCTACCCCTCACACAATCTAGGTTAAATCCAAACAAGCAGTGCATTGCTCTCTCACCTAAAGACGTTGATACAGTTCTTGATAAGACTGTGCCGCTTTATGCCAACTGAAATCTTCATTCATTGCATTAGAACGGATTTCCGCCCACTGTTTGGTGTTTTTCCAGCTTTCCAACATCCTTCCCGCCGCCTGCAACAAGGCATCTGGTGCTGCTTCGTAGAAAACGAAACCTGTCGCACGACGCGCTTTCACCGTTTCTTTTGTCGTATCAACGACAGTATCAGCAAGTCCACCGGTAGCTCTCACTAGCGGAAGCGTGCCGTACTTCAAACCATAAAGCTGCGTTAGACCGCAAGGTTCAAAGCGGCTAGGTACGAGAATAACATCTCCACCTGCAATCATCTGGTGCGATAAACCCTCGTTATAAGTAATCCGTACACCAACTTTATCGGGATGACGCCCCGCTAAATCACGGAAAGCATGCTCCAAATCGGGCGATCCTGTTCCCAGAATAGCCAATTGCAAGGGTCGTGATAATAGACTTTCCGCTGCACCTAAAAGTATATCCGCGCCTTTTTGCTCCGTAAGACGTGTAATCATAACAAGCAAAGGAATGCTGTCGTCCGTGGGTAAATTGAAAGCTTGTTGCAAAAGGTGCTTATTCACGCGCTTACCTTGCATATAGCTTTGCTTATACGGTTTGCTAATATTGACATCACTCTCCGGATTCCAGACATTATCATCCACGCCATTCAAAATGCCACTCAATCGCCCTTGCGCCGCGCGCTCCTGTAATAAACCATGGAAGCCATAACCATGTTCGGGTTCCATAATTTCTCGCGCATAGCTAGGACTCACGGTTGTAATGTGATCAGCGTAATAAAGACCTGCTTTAAGGTAGGATATTTGTCCATAAAATTCTAAACCGTAGGTTCCGAACATATAGGAAGGTAACCCTAATTCAGTCAGATGATGTGCACTGAAAATACCTGCATAGGCAAGGTTATGGATAGTGAAAACGGTTTTTATCGGGATATCCCAAGCACGCAGATAGGCAAAAGCAAGCCCTGCCTGCCAGTCATGCCCATGTAACAAGTCCGGTTTCCACCAACTATCTGCGCCAGCAGCTAGAGAAGCGCCCACCCAACCGAGCAGTGCAAAGCGCAAGTAATTATCACCATAATCAGCATAGTGCTGATCATGATATGGATTACCTTCCCGCTGATAAAGATGTGGCGCATCAATAAGATAGATACCAACCCCACGATATTCTGTATAGCGCAGCTCAATATCTCCGGCGAAGGTATGGTAATAACCAACGTGCCCTGTTTCACCAATTTTTTCCGCAACTTGTGGATAGAGGGGTAAGACAACACGAACGTCCATATCAGACGTCCGCTGCGCCAAAGGCAGCGCTCCCATAACATCCGCCAGTCCACCTGTTTTCACAAGTGGAAATAATTCGGAACATACATGTAGAATCTTTAGTATCTTCATTTTATATTTCTCCTAAACCCTCAAATGGTGGTTTTTGACAAAAGAGAATATTGCTTCAAGAGTCTGGTTTTTCTTGCCTTTCAGCAATCACTTTCAACATTGCTTTGGTGACAAGAACAACACCGCCCTGACTGACACGAAACCGTTTTTTATCCAGCTCAGCATCAACTCCAATCTGCATGCCATCGGGAATAACACAATTACGATCAATGATGCAGCGTCGCAGAACGCAATTTTTTCCCACTCGGACTTGTGGTAATACAACGGCATATTCGATATGTGAACCTTCATCAACATTGACGTGATCAAAAATGACCGAGTTACTGATTTCTGCATCCGTAATCACGCCACTGCCGCCAATCAACGAATTATCAATCGTGCGGGTATGGCTGTGTTTGTAGAAGAATTTTGTCGGTGCGGTTTGTTTTGGCACAGTTCGGATAGGCCAATTATCATCAAACATATCCAATTGCGGATGTTCGCTGACCAAATCAATATTCGCACTCCAATAGCTATCAATCGTTCCCACATCACGCCAATAAATTGTGCCTTGTGTATTGCGACCTTTACTTGATTTTTCAAACGGATGCGCATAAAGCACGCCTTCTCGTACCGCAGCAGGGATAACGTCATTACCAAAATCGTGTGAAGTATCTGCGCTGGTTGCCTCGCGTTCTAAGACTTCATAGAGATAATCGGCATCGAAAACATAGATACCCATCGAAGCGAGCGATGAACCTGGGCGATCAGGCATAGGCGGAGGATCAGCTGGCTTTTCAACAAAAGCTTTAACTTTCAGCTTCTCATTAACTGCCATCACACCGAATGCGGTTGCCTGTTCGCGTGGTACTTCAATACAACCTACAGTTGCTTTCGCACCACTGGTTACATGATCGCGAATCATCTGCATGTAATCCATTTTGTAAATATGGTCTCCAGCAAGGATAAGCACATAGCGCGGCTTATAGTGATCTTTCATGATATGCACATTCTGCCAAACCGCGTCAGCAGTGCCGCGATACCATGTTTGATCGTTCAACTGTTGCCGTGCGGGTAGCATGTCAACAAACTGTCCTCTCTCACGCGGTAAGAATGACCAACCATGCTGCAAATGACGTAGCAGAGAATGCGCTTCATATTGCGTGATGACGCCGATTTTCAATAATCCGGAGTTAACACAGTTAGAAAGCGCAAAATCGATAATACGATGCCCACCACCGAAATAAACGGCAGGTTTGGCGCGTTGATCGGTCAGCTCGTAGAGCCGTGAACCTCGTCCTCCTGACAAAATCAAAACCAAGGTGTCCTTAGCGATTTCTTCGGTTGAGGGTAAGGGGTTTTCTTTTATGTTCATATCGTTTCTCCGATGAACGTTTTTTTCTCCGCGCTGTTTCGAGTTAAAACACACACGCCCAAATGAGCAAGCCTAGCCTCACAAGAAGTAACAGATAATCCTTCACCAAACAGTGGCTGCCAGCCACCATCTGGTAATACAAAGGTCTGTGCACTTCTGTTCGCATTAAATAGAACCAGATATTTCTCTTGTAATAACAAGGCGAGCGCTTTACTTTCCTCATTGTGCCAATCGTTCTCTTGCATAGCTTCACCGCTTGCATTGAACCAACGGGCATTGTCATGATGCCACCAACCGTCATAAATACCATCTTGCGCCATGCGACGCCTCTGCGCGGTCAATGATTGAATGTAGGTCATCAAACTCGTTGTTTTGCCAGATTCCCAATCCAGCCAAGTAATTTCGTTATCTTGACAATAGCTATTATTGTTCCCGCGCTGACTCTGATTTAACTCATCGCCCGCAAGAAGCATCGGCACGCCATGAGCTAGCAACAAACAAGCTAGCAATGCTTTTTGACTGTGTTCGCGTGCCGTATTGATTGTTTCATTATCGCTATTTCCTTCAACACCGTGATTCCATGAATAATTATGGTTTTCGCCATCACGGTTATCTTCGCCATTCGCTTCATTATGTTTATAACCGTAGCTAACCAAATCCCGTAAAGTAAAACCATCGTGTGCTGTAATCAGGTTAATTGCACTATGTGGCGCACGCCAGTTATTACGGAAAATATCATCACTACCACAAAAACGCTGCGCCAACGCGCCTAACCAGCCGTTTTCCCATAACCAGAAACCGCGCATATCGTCTCGAAAACGGCCATTCCATTCGGAAAAACGTTGTGAAAAATGTCCAAGCTGATAACCATCCATTCCAATATCCCACGGTTCAGCAATCATTTTGCAACCAGCTAGAATGGGATCTTGTTGAATGGCAGCAAAGAACGGCGCATTCGAAGAGAAAGCAGGCATCCGGCCTAACGTAGCGGCCAAGTCAAATCGGAAACCATCAACATGATATTCCTGCACCCAATAACGCAAACAATCCATTGCCCACTGCATCACAGCCGGCTGCGATAAATTAAACGCGTTGCCACAGCCAGTATCATTAATATAGTTACCATGCTCATCAAGCCAATAGTAATAGCGGTTGTCAATGCCACGCTGACAGAGCATAGGTCCATAAATATCTTGCTCTGCGCCGTGATTGAATACGACATCCAGAATAACCTCTATACCCTCACGGTGCAGCGTTTTCACGAGCTGCTTGAAATCATTTGGAGTACCGTAACGTATATCGACAGCATAATGCGCAAAAACGTTGTAGCCCCAATAGTTCCTTAAGCCGCGCCGTTGCAGATGTACTTCGTCTAGATGCTGGCTTACGGGCAACAGTTCTACTGCGGTAATTCCAAGCGCTTTAAGATGACGAATACTCGCCTCATGAGCCATTCCTGCAAAACTACCAGTAATATCCTTCGGAACATCAGGATTGAGCTGACTAAAGCCTTTAACATGCGCTTCATATATCACCGTATCGCGCCACAACGTTCGTGGTGCCGTGTCACCTTCCCACTGAAAATCTGAAGGAGCGACAACAACGCTTTTTGCCGCCACATGAGCATTATCACGAGAATCGGTATGCTGGAATAACGCCAGTTCTTCATCATTACGATACTGCGGCAGTCCATCTACCACTTTTGCATAAGGATCAAGAAGGAGTTTATTGGGATTGAAACAGCTACCTGCTGCCGTATTGTCGCCATCAACACGCCAACCATAACGTTGTCCCGCTTCTATGCCGACGACAAAAACATGCCACACATCATTGCTGCGGTTCGTAACATGAATCCGCGTCTCACGACCCTCAACATCAAAAAGACAGAGCTCAACCTTGTTGGCATAGCGACTCATCAAGGCAAAATTCACCCCAGCCTTACCCTCTATATGGGTAAGGGTGCTGCCTAGCGGATAATTACAACCGCGATGGCAAAGCGGAAGGGGTGATCGTTGTCTCATCAAACGTTGCCTCCCGTCTTATCTAGCGCTAGGAAAATAGTCGCAAGCGGTGGAAGCGTGAGATTGAGCGATTGCGCTTTACCATGACTACCGATATCGTCGGTGTGGATTACCTTTCCACCCGTCATACCACTACCGTTGTAATCAACATCATCAGAATTGAGAATCTCGCGGTAACGCCCTGCCTGACTAACGCCAATGCGAT
Organism: Cardiobacteriaceae bacterium; assembly: GCA_030527905.1. Classification (GTDB taxonomy): domain Bacteria; phylum Pseudomonadota; class Gammaproteobacteria; order Cardiobacteriales; family Cardiobacteriaceae; genus Cardiobacterium. The sequence continues at coordinate 27,600 of JAUMZX010000002.1, read as the reverse complement.
AATTTTCGCGTGGCACCGGTGTAAAGTTGCTCACAATAACCACAGGGTTTCCCTCGCCATCATGTCGAGCAAAGGCAACAACCGACTGTTCCGCATCATCAACCACCAGCCATTCAAAACCTTCAGGCTGACAATCTCTCCTCCACAATGCCGGATAATCACGGTACACATGATTCAAGTCGCGAACCCAACGTTGTACGCCCTCGTGCCATCCTCCTTGCTCTGGTTGCAACAAGAACCAATCCAGACTTTCTTGGTAGTTCCATTCCCTGCCTTGAGCAAATTCATTGCCCATAAAGAGTAATTTTTTACCCGGATAACCCCACATATAGCCATAGTAAGCACGTAAATTGGCAAACTGCTGCCAGCAATCTCCCGGCATTTTAGAGAGCAGAGAACCTTTCCCATGTACCACCTCATCATGAGAAAGTGGTAACACAAAATGTTCGCTATATTGATAAATCATGCCAAAAGTAAGCAGATTATGATGATATTTGCGATTAACTGGATCCTCGCGCATATAACGTAACGTATCATTCATCCAACCCATGTTCCATTTAAACTGGAATCCAAGACCGCCTTGCTCAGTCGGATGACTGACACCAGTAAAAGCTGTACTTTCTTCTGCTATTGACACCGCACCGCGCTGTTCATTTTGCAAAATCGCATTGGTACGTTGTAAGAAATTAATCGCTTCGAGATTTTCCCGACCGCCGTATTGGTTCGGTATCCATTCTCCTTCTTTACGAGAATAATCGCGATAAATCATGGAAGCGACCGCATCAACCCGCAAACCATCTATACCATAATGCTCAATCCAATACAGAGCATTACCGGTTAAGAAATTGCGTACTTCGTGGCGACCGAAATTATAAATAAGCGTATTCCAGTCCTGATGATAGCCTTCGCGCGGATCAGCATGCTCATAAAGCGGCGACCCGTCAAACCTGACCAGTCCATATTCATCCGTAGGAAAGTGCCCAACAACCCAATCTAATAGGACATAAATACCAGCATCGTGCGCCTTGCGAATGAAATCACACAACCCCTGCGGACTCCCAAAGCGGCTCGTAGCTGCGTATAAACCCAGCGGCTGGTATCCCCAAGAACCATCAAACGGAAATTCAGATATCGGCAACAACTCAATATGTGTAAATCCCATATCTTTAACGTAGCGAATAAGCTCATCACCTAGCTGCTTATACGTTAACCAGAAATTATTTTCCGGATTCCGTCGCCAAGAACCGAGATGAACTTCATAAATACTGATAGGCGCATCAATTCCATTAGCAGCGATGCGTTCCGGATTATACGGTTGTTTCTCTGGTAACCGCGTCACCACCGAAGCGGTTTCTGGTCGTAGCTGTGCAGCAAAGGTATAAGGATCTGATTTCAGACGAATGTTGCCATTTGCATCCAGAATTTCATACTTATATAGCGTATTTTCTTTAACATCTGGAATAAAAATATCCCAAATTCCGCTTTGCGGGTGGAAGCGCATCACATGACGACGACCATCCCAAAAATTAAAATCGCCAACGACAGATACCCGACGTGCATTTGGAGCCCACACACTAAAACTCACACCCGCAACGCTATCAAGTGTTGTCAAATGCGCGCCAAACTTTTCATACGGACGCAAATGCGTTCCTTCAGCCAGCAACCAACTATCAAAATCATGCAAACTGGAGGTAAAGCGATAAGGGTCTTCTATGATTATCGTCTGGTTGCCGTACTGGACTTCGAGCACATAATGAATCTGTGCACTTGTATCTAGTGTCGCAATAAAAAAGCCGCGCTCATCCAAAACGCTCATTTCAGCCAATAACGTTTTACCATCGTTATCCAAAATACGAACCGAATCTGCCCCCGGCAGTAACACGCGTACCACAACACCACCGCCATTATCATGTGGTCCTAAATAGGAAAAAGGATCGGCAAACGTCCCTGAGAACAATTGATCGATTAAATACTTATCAACCGAAGTCACTTCAACACCTCCTAGTAGGGTTGCGATAGTAGCCGGAATAGCAACCGGTGGGCGCTGCTCTCGGATATGCGCACGAGTTGCAACAATTTTGCGCAACATCTCGTGCATAAAAGAAGCCTTATCGCTAAAAATATCCTCTGGCAAGCGATAACGCCAATTGGGATAAGCACTAGCAATCCCCGGAATATTAAAAGAGTCGCAAACTGGCAATAAGTTTTCTGGCTGAATCGCAAACAACTTGCTACGACTCATCGCCACAAAACGGTGTAAGGCAAGTACCACGTCCTGATCCAATACCGTACAGTCATGGTCAATATCAAGAACATCGGCCTGTGCTAAAGCAGCAACAATCTGCCGTTTACGTTGCTCACGCTGAATCTGCAATCGACGATACTGCTCTGAAGTCTCAAAAACGCCCAGTTCATTCATCGTTTCAATATCTTTACCTGTCCAAAAACCAAACAGAGGAGCAAGATCATGCGTACTGACCACGGCAAGCGCTTGTTCGTGGTAATCTTCAGGCATGAGATAGCGTCCGTATTCCTGATTGAAATACATCACGCCATAAGAATAAACACCATAATCATGTAATGCCTTGCGCATTTCATCTGGAACAATCCCCAAATCCTCACCAATAACCACACAACGCTCACGGTGGCTTTCCAAAGAGAGAATTGCCATCAAATCGGCCAGCGGATAACGTACATAAGCACCAAATCCTGCGCTATTTCCGTAAGCAATCCACCACAAACGATACAACGCCATCACATGATCAATACGCAACAATCCATAAATCTGCATATTGGCACGCAACATACGAATAAAAACTTGATAACCGCTACGCTTCAAACGTTGAGGATGCAAAGGCGGCAAATTCCAGTTCTGTCCTGCAGGTCCTAGCTCATCGGGTGGCGCACCAACGGAAACCTGCAAACAATACATATTGCGATTCATCCAAGTATCCGCACCGCCCCGAGAAACGCCAACCGCCAAATCACCGTACAATCCAAGACACATGCCCAATTCAGAACAAAGTTGGACCAAACCTTCCAATTGTTCTGACAAAAGCCATTGCAGCCACATATAAAAACGAATATCAGCCGTATGCGACGCAATAAAAGCTCGAACTTCTGCACTTTCCGGATAGCGAAAAGCTTCTGGCCAACCGAACCAGCCAACATTGTCTTCACTAAAAGGAATAGAGGCATTTTGTGAATAGAAAAAATGATCCAAAGCTTCAAAAGTTGCATAGAGATGGAGATCCCTTCCCTCTCTATGGACAAAAGCATCAAAGTTTTCTCGTGAAGACGTATGCTCTTCCAGTGTTTCAAAATCACGATAGATCAACTGTAAGGCACGCATTTTGAACTGCAAAACCTGCGCATAATCGACCCACTTGCTGTCTCGCAAGGCCATGAGCTTTGTCTGTGTATCTTTGTCGGCAAACCATGCTTGGGCTGCTGGCGAGGTTTTAAACAACGCCATACTCGCCACATCAAGATAAATAGGATTCAGCCAACGCCTTGATGACGGACTATAAGGACTTGCCCAATTAGGCTGCGTCGTAAATAGCGCATGTAACGGATTGATACCGATAAAATCGATACCATCAACAACAAACTCTTCTGCCAATCGACGCAAATCACCAAAATCGCCGATCCCCCAGTTATGCGCTGAACGTAAGCTGTATAACTGCACATTCATGCCACTCAAACGCTCACCACGCCGTAACGACTCTGGTTGATAAACCGTTTTAGGCGCAACAATAACCAAACAACGTCGCATCTGATGCGTGCCGTGCAATTCTAGTGTGTAATATCCTGGCGGTAATGGTGGTAACTCAATTCGCCCTCCTTCCATCATCACAAAAGAATAAGGAAGGTTCTGTCCCATTTCGTCCAACAAATAGGCCGCTGCATATTTTGATAACAATTCACCAACAGGCAACAAAGTCACGATTTCAGGCGTGACGGTAAAGACCTCATCATAAAAATCATCAGAATCAACGCGCTGACCAGGCGCTGTTAAAATTGAAGCAAGTGCTGACAACACTTCGTTAGATACACGCACAAAACTACCATCAGCGGCAAAGTAATCCGTTTCAATACCAAGCAATTTCATTTGCTCTATATTGGCATGTGATCCCATCACAAACTCCTTATGCACAGCCCTGAGGCAATTTTGTACTTAATTAACACACTCGTGTGAAAAATCGAACACAAAAACACACCAACGTTGTTTTACAAGGCTTTATAAATTCACACCTCTAAACCAACTTAATTATCAACACACAATTAAAACCCTAATATCCTTGATAATTTCATAATAATCAATTCACTGTTCGAATATTCTCATGCCACAAAAAAACACTTTCCCAAACTTTCATTTTCTTTTCTGTACACTTGAAAACCGTTTGGCAATCTTTTGTTCAGGCGCTAGAATATTAGATGTTATTCATGCTCACACAACGAGAAAACTACTTTGAAAAACAAAATTCTGTCAGGATTATCCACTGCACTGTCAGCCGTTGCCCGCGCACGAAACGTTGCCATTGATTCTATTGAGACTGCACTTGAACTGTCACGATGTAAAAACCCGGCACACGGAGACTTCTCCAGCAATGTGGCGATGCAATACGCTAAAATTTTTCACACAAACCCACGTCAGCTTGCTGAAGAAATCATTACAGCCACACCAGCTATTGATGGCGTTGCTGCGTTAGAAATTGCCGGTCCGGGATTTATCAACATTCGTTTGTCCAGTGGAAGTGATACAGCCGTATTACAAAACATCATGACGGAAGGCGCTCGCTTTGGTACTCATAAAGCAGAACAGCCACAAAAAATCCTCATTGAGTACGTATCAGCCAACCCTACGGGTCCGCTGCATGTTGGTCATGGTCGAGGAGCGGCCTATGGGGCAACGCTGGCCAATATTCTCCGAGCTAACGGACACCATGTAGATGGTGAGTATTACGTTAATGATGCAGGGCGACAAATGGATATTCTCGCCCTTTCCGTTTATTGGCGTTATATGCAGCTATGTGGCAGTACAAGCGCGCTACCGCAAGGTATTTATCAGGGTGCTTACGTTACCGATATTGCGCGCCATTTACATACCACACAACAAGATACGCTTTATCATGCTGCCGAAACTTGGGTTCCCGTGGCACCCGATGAATGGACACAAGCAGCTATTGACCATGGTGAACGTGACGTATGGATTGATGCGGCTATTGCCGCACTAAAAAATCTATTAGGTGAACCCGCATACCGCATCGTTTTCAACGCAGGACTAAACACTGAAGTTGATGATATTCGTGAAGACTTACAAGAATTTGGTGTTATCTTTAATCGTTGGTTTTCAGAGCGCTCATTATTTGAAAATGGACAAATTGAGAAAACATTACATGTCCTGCAACAGAAAGGCTATCTTTATGAAAAAGATGGCGCTTTATGGTTTAAATCATCTGAATTTGGCGATGAAAAAGATCGCGTTGTTAAACGGGAGAACGGTATCACAACTTACTTTTCTTCTGATATTGCCTATCACTTTGATAAATACGAGCGGGGTTATGATCGCCTCATTGATATCTTTGGTGCTGACCATCATGGTTACATGGCACGTGTCAAAGCCTCACTTACCGCTCTAGGTGTCGATCCTGAAAAACTCACCATCTCCTTAGTGCAGTTTGCCATTCTCTATAAAAATGGCGAAAAAATGCAAATGTCGACGCGTTCTGGTCAATTTGTCACGCTACGGGATTTACGCCAACAAGTTGGTTCTGACGCTGCGCGTTTTTTCTATGTTATGCGCAAACCCGAACAGCATCTTGATTTTGACCTTGATCTTGCCACTTCACACAGCAAAGACAACCCTTATTACTACGTACAATACGCACATGCTCGTACCTGCCGCGTTATAGAACGCGCAATCGAGGAAGGTATTACCTTCAACGCGCAAGCAGCATTGGCACATAAAGATCGCTTAGTTGAAGTGGAAGAAAAAACCTTGTTACGCGAACTTTCCCGCTATCCAGATATTGTCGCGACAGCAGGAACACAAATGGCCGGGCATCTCATTGTTAACTATCTGAGAGAGCTGGCCAGTGCTTGGCATCAGTACTACGACGCCGGCCATAAAGTACTACACGACGATACGGATATTCGTGATGCACGTCTGTTACTTACCCATGCCGTACGTCAGGTATTACACAATGGATTAGAACTTATCGGTGTTGCAGCTAAGGAGCGCATGTAATGACCAGAAAAAAGAAAAAAAACAAAGAGAATAATTACTTTGCCGCACGCATACTCGGCGGTTCGATGATGGCAGTGGTACTTATTATTTTCGGTTTTGTCCTCGGCAATATGTTCGGACAAAAAGACGGTATTCATACCAATCCACAGTTAGCCAAAGCTGAGGTTTCCCCTACCCCTCAACAACAACGCGCTTCGGTAGAAAAAACAGCACCCCGCAATCACAAGCCAGGACAAGCCAAATACTCTTTTTACGATGAGTTACAGCGTCGTAGCGATGAGGTTCACGCTGAAGTTGCCGCAAAAAGCGAAATACAGAAAAAGCGTAGTGCTTCCATAAAAGGAACGAATTACCGGATTCAAATTGGTGCATTTAAGGATAAAAAACAGGCGGAACAGATGCGTGAACGCATGCTAATGCGCAATTTACCCACTGAAATATCTTTGGGCGAAGGAAACCGTTACCTCGTACAAATCGGACCGTATGCCAGTAAAGATCAGGCTGTTTCCATTCAGAAAAAACTGGAAAATGAAAAAATCCAGACACTATTAAAAACTTTCTCTAATCCCTAAATATGGATTTGCATTTTTACCACTATCTGCTTCTTGCTGTACTTGGTGTGATTTGCGGCGTTATTAACGTTATGGCGGGTGGTGGCTCAAATATTATTCTACCTGTCATGATGATGATGGGATTACCCGCTCAAGTCGCTAACGCAACCAACCGCGTCGGCATACTGTTGCAAAGTATTGTTGGTGTACGCGGTTTTCTCAAAGCTGGAAAACTGGCGACTCATGATTTACCTGGAATCCTAACGCCAACCATTATCGGCGGTATTTGCGGCGCAATCGTCGCAGCATTTGCCCCGTCCTTTTTGATTAAACCGTTACTGTTAGGCACCATGCTCGCCATGGCGGCTATTATGCTTTTCGTCCCTTCCGTTGTTATGCCTCCTAAAGGCACTATTCCGCTCACGATCAAACAAGGCGGCGTACGTGCATGGTTCTGGTTGTGGCTTGCTGGTGTATATGGCGGCTTTGTACAGGCAGGCGTTGGATTCGTTCTCATCACAGCTATCTCTGGTTGCTTACGTTACGATATTGTTCGCTCTAGCGCGCTAAAACTGGTCTGCACACTTTGCTTTACTGCGGTAGCACTCCTTATATTCGTACTTAAAGGACAGGTCGAATGGCTTATAGGCTTGGTTCTTGCCGCTGGTAATATGGTCGGCGCACACTATGGCGTCCGCCTTGCTGTTAAAGTTAAATCCCATACGCTTAAGTGGGTGATGTTTTTCATGACCTTAGTTGCGGTTGTCGCGGCACTGCTGAAATAAACACCCCCACAATTACCCTATCAACCATTAAAGGAGTTCATATGACCCAACATATTCACTGGAACAAAACCCTCTCAACAGAAGGACTAGCCGTATTACAAAAAGAAGGCGGCGTGATTGTCTGTCCGACCAAAGTTGGCTATATCATCATGACCACCGACAAAGCCGGACTAGAACGTAAATTTGATGCCAAAGAGCGTAAACGTAATAAACCAGGTGTAGTCCTTTGCGGCAGTATGGCGCAATTAAAAGCACTCGCGCAGCTTAGTCCAGAAATTGAAGCGTTTTACCAAAAGCACTGGGATGAAGATATCCTTCTTGGCTGCATACTCCCATGGCGTGAAGATGCCAAAGCGGCACTACCACAGGACGGACGCGCAGAATTGATGATGGATGGACGTGGCACAAGCTGCTTTGTTATCAAATTTGGCATCCCGGGCGAACAACTGGCAGAACATCTCTGGCGCACGGAAAATAAAATGGTTTATGCCTCCTCGGCCAACCCGTCTGGAAAAGGCAATCGGGGCAAAGTTGAAGGTATCGGCGCACGCATCGAAAGCAAAGTTGATTTAGTGATAGAAGCCGATGATTACGTCGCCTCAATCCAACCAGATAAAACAGTAGAAACCCGTTACGAACAAGGCGTGATGGTTTCTATGGTTGATAAAGACGGCAAACTCATTCCTGAACAGAAAAACGAACGTTCCATCACGCCATGTCCCGTCGTTATCCGCAAAGGGCTCGCTATTGATCGTATCATGATGCACTTGGCAGACAGCTTCAACACTTGGGATTACCGTCACGGTGAATATTACTGATGAAACGTGTTAATACAGCGCAAGAGGAATGTCGCGAAATGAATTTTCCTGCGCTGGCGGCACTCATTGCCGACCTACCATTCAGTGCGGAAGAATTTATCGTATTCTTTGATGAGGATAGTGGTGACTATATCCAAACGACTATTGATCTGACTGATCTGGATAGCGAAAGCGATCGTTATTTAATAGAGACCCGCCGCTATGCGCCTGATGGCAGTTTTATCCACTATCGCTGTTTTGCCGACAATGCAGAGTTAGCGCTTGCGCCATTCCATGCTTTCTACCATGACCTTCCTTTTTCAGCGGAAGGTTGGGAAGATGTTAGCGATGAATTTGTCGACTAGTCCCATGCGCGTACGCGTCAAAATTTGTGGACTCACTCGTGTTGAGGATGTACAAGCGGCAGTTGATGCTGGTGCAGACGCTTTGGGCTTTGTCTTTCATCCGCCCTCGCCTCGCCATTTATCTTTAACGCAAGCTGAAACATTGCTTGCCGTAGTCCCGCCTTTCGTATCAACGGTCGCCCTCTTTGCCGATGCAGATGCGGCTACCGTAAGACAAACGCTCGCTAACCTACCGTTAGAACAACTGCAATTTCATGGCGCTGAAATAGCAGCTTTCTGCCGCCAATTTGGGCACCGCTGGTTCAAAGCCGTACCGATGCGTGATTTATCCAATCAAGAAAGTAGCGCGCGCTATATTGCCGCCTACCCAGACAGCAGTGCTTTTCTCTTTGATGCTTTCGGACGTACACAAAGTGGAGGGAGCGGCAAAACCTTCGATTGGGCACAACTGCCCGAAACCTTACAACCGCGTATTATTGCGGGCGGTTTACACGCCGATAACGTCAGTACCGTTATCCAACATTACCATCCCTTTGCGGTTGATGTTTCCTCTGGCGTGGAAAGCGCCCCGGGGCTAAAATCCTCTGCTAAAATGCACCGCTTTATCGCAGCCGTACGGAGCGCACTATGAAACTTCCCCCTCTTCCCGACGTACGTGGCTACTTTGGTCGTTTTGGTGGACAATTCGTCGCTGAAACCCTGATGCAAGCAGTCTTACAGCTTGAAGACGCCTATCGACAAGCCCAAAACGACCCTGAATTTTGGGTGCGCTTTCGTACCGAGCTGGCCGACTACGTTGGCCGCCCTTCCCCTTTATACTTCGCCAAACGCCTCAGCGAAAAAGCAGGCGGAGCAGAAATCTGGTTAAAACGGGAAGACCTCAACCACACTGGGGCACATAAAATTAATAACACCATCGGACAAGCATTGCTCGCCGAACGCCTTGGCAAACCACGCGTCATTGCTGAAACCGGTGCCGGACAACACGGCGTGGCGACAGCGACAGTTGCCGCACGCCTTGGACTGGAATGCGTTGTTTACATGGGGGCAGAAGATGTGCAACGACAAGCGCCCAACGTCTATCGTATGAAATTACTTGGTGCCAGCGTTGTTCCCGTTAGCGCGGGGAGCCGGACCTTAAAAGACGCGATGAACGAAGCACTGCGCGACTGGGCAGCCAACGTTGACCACACCTTCTACATTATCGGTACCGTGGCTGGCCCACATCCCTACCCAATGTTAGTGCGCGATTTTCAGAAAATTATTGGTGAAGAAGCCAAAACCCAAGCACAAGCTCATTTCGGCGCACTACCTGATGCCGTCGTTGCCTGTGTAGGGGGCGGTTCCAATGCCATGGGACTGTTCTATCCCTTTTACAACGACCCTGTCGCCCTTTACGGTGTTGAAGCTGGCGGCTACGGACTAGCCAGTGGTAAACATGCCGCACCATTATCAGATCAAGCAACTCCCGTCGGCGTTCTCCATGGCAACCGTACCTATGTCATGAGTAATGCTGACGGCCAGATTGCCGAAACCCACTCTATCTCGGCAGGGCTGGATTATCCGGGTGTTGGTCCTGAACATGCTTGGCTAAAAGACGAAGGTCGCGCTACTTACGTTGCTGTTGATGACAACGAAGCCCTCGCCGCTTTCCATGACCTCTGCCGACTGGAAGGCATCATCCCCGCGTTGGAATCCTCACATGCCATCGCTTACGGCATGAAACTTGCGGCTACACTTGGTAAAGGCAAACGCATCATCGTGAACCTTTCCGGCCGTGGTGACAAAGACATCAACACCATTGCCGCCCATGACGGCATCACCCTGTAAGGCATAACCATGACTCGACTCTCTAAGCGTTTCGCCGAATTACACCAGCAAAGCCGCAAAGCCCTTATCCCTTACATCAGCGCGGGCGATCCCGATCCTAAACAAACGGCCGATATCCTGCATGCATTAGTTGCAGGAAGTGCCGATGTTTTAGAACTTGGTATCCCATTCTCTGACCCTGCTGCGGATGGCGAAACGATCCAACAAGCAAACGAACGCGCGCTATCTCGCGGTGTTACGCTCAAACAAACCCTAAACATCGTACATAACTTCCGTCAAAAAGATAGCGATACGCCTATTGTCCTCATGGGCTATCTTAACAGCTTCGAGCGCGCCGGTTTTGCACAAACGATGGCAGACATTCAGCAGGCAGGCGGCGATGCGGTCATTTTGGTAGATTGTCCAGTAGAAGCGTTACCTGACTACGATGCGGAGCTACAAGCCCATAACATCACCCCTATCATGTTGATCGCCCCGACAACAACAGCAACACGCCGCAAAAACATTCTCCAACACGCGACGGGCTTCCTCTACTTTGTCTCATTGCGCGGGGTCACCGGCACACAACTGGCTGCTGCCGACGCTATTGCCGCCGACGTTAAGGCACTGAAAGCGGAGACCACGCTACCCGTTTGCATAGGCTTCGGTATCCGTGATGGTAAAACAGCACGCGCCATGGCAGAACTTGCTGATGGCATTGTGATTGGTAGTGCGCTTGTTGCGCACTTACATGCAACAGCCAAAACCAACGGCAATCTACCTGCTGCCGCTCAGACCTTTATTAGCGATATCCGCGCCCATCTTGATCATTAAGGAGTAAGACATGAGCTGGTTTGATAACCTCATGCCCTCACGCATAAAAACCAAAAACAAAAACCAACAAGTTCCAGATGGACTCTGGAAAAAATGCGATGACTGTAACGAAGTCCTTTACGCGCAGGATCTCGACTTCAACCAACAAGTCTGTCCGAAATGCGGTCACCACATGCGCATTCGAGGGCGACGGCGCTTGGAACAACTGTTTGATGCTGACTGTATGCCCACGGAAATCGGATTGGGTTTACAACCTGCCGACTTCCTCAAATTCAAAGACAGCAAACGCTATCGTGACCGCATCATTCAAGCACAGAAAAAGACCGACGAACACGACGCCCTCATCGCCATGAGTGGCTTGCTCTATGATCGCCCACTCACTGCCGCCGCCTTTGAATTTGAGTTTATGGGAGGCTCTATGGGGTCAGTTGTTGGCGAACGCTTTGCTCTTGCTGTTGAATACGCTTTAGCCGAACGCACGCCTTTCGTCTGCTTCAGTGCCAGTGGCGGCGCACGCATGCAAGAAGGACTTACCTCGCTCATGCAAATGGCAAAAACCAGTGCTGCCCTCACACAATTAGGAGAAGCGGGTCTACCATTCATCTCCGTCCTGACCGATCCGACCATGGGAGGCGTTTCCGCCTCGCTCGCTATGTTGGGCGATCTCATCATCGCCGAACCAGGCGCACTTATCGGCTTTGCTGGACCGCGTGTTATTGAACAAACGGTGCGCGAAAAATTACCTGAAGGTTTCCAGCGCAGTGAATTTCTACTGCAAAAAGGCGCGATTGACATGATTGTTGATCGACGCAAGATCCGTGAAACCCTCGCAACCCTACTGGGTATCTTGATGAAAGAGCCGGTCTTACCACAACCCAGCGAAAACGATGAGTCCACTCCTCCAGCAACACAACCCGTTTATAGTGAGGAAATAGCCCCAAGCGCAGAGGACATAAAAGAAAACGAATCGCCATAAACCCATACCAACACTTGAATGGCTGACGGCTACTCCATAATTCCCTATCCAAGATAAATGGCAAACAACAAGATCAGAACCGATTGCTAAATCAAGTATCCCTGCCAACACTAAACGACATGACCGAAGAAGAATAACCATGAAACGTACATTAACTGAGTGGCTAACGTGGCAAGAAAATGCGCACAACAAAGCTTGGGATTTAGGGTTGGAACGCATTGGCGCCGTCTGGCAGGCGCTTGGTGCGCCGCGTATTGCCGAACATATCATCACGGTTGCCGGTACCAATGGTAAAGGTTCCTGTGTTTGCTGGACAGAAGCCCTGTGCCAAGCACATAACGTCAGCGTTGCTAGCTTCTCATCACCACATCTACATGACTATCGTGAACGTATCCGTTTTGATGGCAAATGGATTGAAACAGATGAACTCGTCAACGCTTTTAATGCCATTGATCACGTACGCGGCAATATTTCACTCAGTTACTTTGAGTGGTCGGCACTTGCCGCCTTTTACTGTTTTGCTCAGCATCGCCCGCAGATTGCCGTTCTTGAAGTGGGGCTTGGTGGACGTCTCGATGCAACCAACCTCATTGATGCGGATGTTGCCATCATCACCCGTATAGGACTTGATCACCAAGCCTGGTTAGGGCATGACATTGACAGCATTGCTATCGAAAAAGCAGGCATCATGCGTCCACAACAGCGTGTCTATTTCCCAGACGCGCATCCGCCACAAGTACTTTACCAACATGCTGCTGCACTGGATGCACAAGTCTTTGCCTATGGTCGCGACTTACGCGTTGATAGTGCTTCTGATGGACTACACCTCAACGTTCCGGGTTTTAGTGCCGATCTACCTTACCCACCTCATATGCATGGTCACCATCAATACGGCCACCTTACCGCCGTGCTGGCTGCACTAGCTCCTTGGATTGCGCTCAACACGGACAAGGTAGCTGATGCCATTCAGCATGCACAGAACCCTGCTCGTCTAATGCTATGCGAAGGAGAACCACGTTGGTTATTTGACGTCGCACATAACGCCGATAGTGCAGAAGTGCTTGCCACCTGGCTACACAGCTTACCGCGACGAGGTGGGAAATTTATCGCCTTATGCGGCATGTTACGCGACAAAGATCACCTAGCCATCTTTCACCAGATAGCGCCGGAAATTGACCAATGGGTACTGACCTCACTCTCCGGAGAACGCGGAACTCCCGTACAGACCTTATACACACATGCACTACAAGCAGGCATTACTGCTGAAAAATTGGTATCATGCGACGATATTCACACGGCTTATAGACAAGCGAGCGCTTTAGCGCTTCCTGAAGATACCATTGTGGTCTTTGGATCATTTGTCACAGTTGCCGCTGCTTTGGAGGAACACACATGAAAAAATGGACGATCAGAATGATCGGCTTACTATTGCTGCTGGTTATTGGGCTCGTCGTTTTTGACGGCTGGTTTTCGCCACAAATACCACCGGCGCTCCAGCAAGATATCTCATTAGAAGTGAACGGTGAAACGCAAACCATACCTGCGCCGCCACCACCAACGCCACAACAAGAAAACGGTGCAAAACCACAGCCAGCTTTCTCGCTTACATCTCTTGAAGACGAAGTCCCCGAACCTCAACCTATCTTGAGTAACCCTGGTTCAGATAAAGCCAAAGCACGCGAAAATGCACAAATCGCGGCTAATCAAAAAGCGGCACAAAATAAGACCACCGCCGCGCCACCCGCTAACAATAAACCGCCAGTCGCAGAAGCGCCCGTACCTACACCTGAAAAAACGGTAGAAAAGCCAAAACCACGTCGTGGTGGTTCATGGGTACAGGCTGGCGCCTTCAGTAGTAAAGAGAATGCAGACAACCTTGTCGGTCAACTACAAAAAAAAGGTTGGCCGGTTGATACCGAATCAGCCAACGTCAACGGCAAAAACGTACACCGTGTATTCGTTGGCCCGCTATCTGCTGCAGACGTTAACACTTACATTGATATTCTCGGAAAAATGGGCATTAACGCCCGTCCGATTACCCGTTAAATTCACACTTAAATAACCAACGGAGATACAAAACAACATGAACTGGGAAACCCTGAATTGGATAGACGTCGCTCTTGGCGGTGCCTTCGTCATCTCGGCGCTCATTGGTCTCATGCGAGGCTTCCTAAAAGAAGTGCTATCACTCATTGCTTGGAGCGTCGCGCTCTATGCTGCTTGGATGTTCGCCGAGCCAGTCGCGCAAATCTATGTCAAAAGATACATAGAAGATAGCTACATCAGCTACATCGCAGCTTTTGGTGGCATCTTCCTCGGAGTCCTTTTCCTAATAGGCGTTCTCAACCTCCTCATCTCGCAAGTATTAAAAGCCAGCGGACTAGGCTTCCTTGACCGTCTGCTTGGTCTGATACTCGGCGTTGTGCGCGGCGTGCTTATCGGCTGCGTCATTGTCTTTGCCATGAAATTCGTTGGTAAAAAAGAAGAGTTTCCGATGTGGCAACAATCGCAGCTTGCGCCTTACTTTGAAACAGCCGCGCAATGGGGGTTCGACAATTTACCTTCAAACGTCCGCGCATGGATAGATAACAATATCAGTGGCGATGCTAAAGACGAGAAAAAAGAAGCAATACAAACCGACAACGCGGCAAAAAATGAAGCTATCAGTAGCGGCATTATCAAAAAAATCGCGCCCGAATCGAATAACAATAACGCACCTGCGGCTTTACCAGAGGCGCCTAGCCTTAACGGACTAGAATCTTCTGACACACAACAACAATAAAAACCGGCAAACAACCACCTGCCTTTAAACGAGAGGATCTTCCTCTCGTTCCTTCTTTTTTATCAGAGCTTACATCATGACCGATTTCAGTAAAAAACATTTTGCTACTCGTACGATTCGTGAACTAGAACAACGCAGCGCGTACCGTGAGCACTCTCCCGCACTTCATCTAACCTCTTCCTTTGTTTTTGAAAGTGCCGCACAAGCCGCCGATATCTTTGCAGAACGCGAAGCCGCATTCAGCTACAGCCGTTTCGGAAACCCGACAACCGACGCCTTTGAAAAACGCTTATGTGCCTTAGAAGAAGGTGCCCGTTGTACTGCCACCGCAAGCGGCATGAGCGCAATCCTCTCCTTGGCGTTGGCGCAAACACAGGCAGGCGATCACATTATTTGCGCGCGTAACAGCTTTGGTTCAACCATCAACTTATTTACCCAGACGCTAGCCAAATTTAGCATTGAAACCACGCTCGTCAATATTGCTCAACTAGATGAATGGCGTGCCGCGATGCGCCCCAACACCAAACTCCTCTTTGCCGAAACGCCCGCCAACCCTTTGCTTGACCTCGCCGACATTGCTGCATTGGCAGACATCGCGCATCAAGGCGGTGCCAAACTGGTTATTGATAACTGCTTCGCCACCCCGTATCTCCAACTTCCCTTAACCCTAGGCGCTGATTTCAGTTTACATTCGGCAACAAAATACTTAGATGGGCAAGGCCGCATTATTGGTGGCGCAGTTGTTAGTCGGCACGCGGAGGATGGCGATGCACTCTACCGATTAATGCGCGGCATTGGGACCACCATGAATGCCTTTGAAGCATGGATCTGCCTAAAAAGTCTGGAAACCCTACATATCCGGATGCAGCGCCATAGCGAGAATGCTTTACATATTGCGCGTTGGCTGGAAAGTCGTCCAGAAATCAGTCGAGTGTACTATCCAGGACTTGCCAGTCATCCACAGCACGCCTTGGCACAACAACAAATGCACGGCGGTTATGGCGGCATCGTCAGCTTTGACCTGAAAGGCGGCAAAGATGCTGCTTGGCATCTGATAGACCATTGCGACTGGCTTTCTGTCTCTGGCAATCTTGGTGATGCCCGCACTATCATTACCCACCCTGACAGCACTACACATGGTCGTGTCGCACCAGAAGAAAAAGCGCGTATCGGCCTGACCGACGGCGCTATTCGCCTTTCAGTTGGACTAGAAGATGCCGACGACATTTGCGCAGCGCTGGCGCAAAGCCTCAAAAACTGAACTCCAAGCCCACATAAAAAAACGACAAGGGCTTGCCATATAAATCAGGACAACACACCCTTGTTAAAACCTAACAACTTAAAGGTATAGAAATGGAACCATCACTCGCAGCATATAACCGCCCCCTATTTTTTTACGGATGGTCGCTCGTCATTCCATGGGGTTTCTGGTTTCTAGTCGGCTATATTAGCCACTCGGCATACAGCGATTACACCGCCTTACAAGGCATCCTCGGCATCATCGGACTCCTTGCGCCCATCCTCGTTGCAACCTATTTATTC
Source organism: Cardiobacteriaceae bacterium (assembly GCA_030527905.1). Lineage (GTDB taxonomy): Bacteria > Pseudomonadota > Gammaproteobacteria > Cardiobacteriales > Cardiobacteriaceae > Cardiobacterium. Next base: position 10,909 of record JAUMZX010000002.1, on the reverse strand, counting down.
CTCAGCAATCGAAACCTACTTACTGACCTAAAAACGCGCTTATTCAGCCTAAAAGGCATTACCCTTCATTATCTCCTCATCGCCCTCCTGCTCCCTCCCATTTCCATTATCATCGCGCAGCTTTTATCGCTTCTGATGGGGCACAGTCTGGCGCAATTCCACATATCTGGCCATCCTTCTTTTAGCAGTGCCCTATTCTCACCCTGGTTTCTCTTAATGTTCGCACCACTCGTTGAAGAACTCGCGTGGCACAGCTACGGTACCGATGCTCTACGTCGCCGTTACAACCTTTTTACCACGGGCATCATCTTTGCCATCTTTTGGGCGCTATGGCACATACCACTTGCCAGCGTCAAAGGTTACTACCAAAACAACTTACTCATTGAAGGCTGGCAATACACCTTGAATTTCTTCCTTAGTGTTTTCATCTTTGTCATTCTCATCAACTGGCTCTATATGAAAGCCGCACGCAATATTTGGATTACCGTCATCTTCCATCTATCCGCCAACCTATCTAACGAAATCTTCGCCACGCATCCTGACAGCAAAATCATTCAAAGCTTACTCTTCCTATTATTAGTCATCTATCTGGTACGACACGAACACGCCCTATTTTTCAACAAGCCTCCTTTATGAAAACCTTACCGTACCGTATCACCTTTATTACACGTCTCTTTTGCCGTTTCTACTACAAACGGCTCAGCATCCACGGAACACCTTCCACTACCCCCACCCTTTACCTCGCTAGCCACCGCAATGGCGCCACTGATGGTTACGTCTTCTTGCAAGTGCTAGGCAACACACCTTCACTCATCTCCATCCAACTACTACGACATCGGTATCTCCGCTTCTTTTTTGATGGCATTCCGGTGGTTCGCCCTAAAGACCGTCAACGCTATGGCATCAGTGCGGATAGTGTCCCTTCACCCATTTACAGCGCCATCGAACAAATCCGACAAGGCGGCAGCCTCATCATCTACCCTGAAGGCACCAGCGCTTGGCAACATCAACCGCTTCCTTACCAAAGTGGCATGGCCGTTATCGCTGCCAAACTCAAAGCAGCAGGCATCCCTTTTAACGTACAAGCGCTAGGTTCCTTTTACAGCAAACCTGATGGATTCCGCAGTCGTGTTAGCATCATCTTGGGCGAGACTTTTACCCCGCAAAGCAACAACATACCAGACCTACAAACTGAACTCAGCGCCGCACTCAACGCCGTATCGGTTAACTGCCACGACACAGAGCATTTCAACCACGTACAAGCCACCGCATGGCAAGCAGCGCAATCTGGGGAAGACTACGGCAAAGCCTTTCTACGCGCGCAATATGCTCCTGAAAACAGTCTGCTCAAAATCCTACCCCCTGCAAACAGAAACCACTGGGCAAAATACCTATTCTATTTAGGTTTCCCGTTTGTCGTCCTCGCAGCACAGCTTACTACTCGCTATGCAGATGCCCGTAATAACATCACCTTCTTCCGTCTCCTCGGCGGCGGCGCTGGTTTGCTCTTACACGCCATACTTTGGCTCATCCTTTTTTGTTACGCACCGCTTATCGCGAGCCTTTGGCTCATAGCTGGCATCATTGGCTGGTATGATTACCCTGAACCCCTCCCACTTCCCATCAAACAAGGAAACTGAACATGAACAGAAAAATCTTCTTGCTTAGTGCACTCTTTATGAGTCCATTTATTGCGGCACAAGAAAACAACGACGATAGCGCGTACAAAGCCTGTATGGAAAAAAACCAAGATACCGCCGGCATGGTCGAATGCACTGGTGACGAATATGATCGGCAAGACAAACGGCTGAACAAAAATTACCAAAAACAACTCAAATCTCTCCCATCTAAAGAAGGACAAGCACTTAAAAAAGCACAAAAACAATGGATAGCATGGCGCAATGCGAAATGTGATTTTTTAGCAGACCTCACGGGTGGCACGATGGATCGACTGGAGAACATAGGCTGCTTAGAAGGCATCACACATGAGCGTGCTGACGAACTTGGCGGTACAGAAATCGCCGCTGCTTACAGCGACACTGCCACGACATGCCTGGCAGAGGCAAAAGATGCTAAACAACGGAGCGCCTGTATCGTGACTGAGCGAGCCTATCAAGACAAACGTCTCAACGAAAACTACCAAGCGCTACAAAAAAGGGTTGAACAACGCAAACAGAAAGAAGTCGTAACCCTACAAAAAGCTTGGATTAAATGGCGAGATGCCCAATGTGCCTTTATGGACCTACATTCTGCAAAAGCTAACGAAAACCCCGATTGCCTTGCGACCCTGACCAGCAAACGTGCCGATGAGTTGTCACACACCGCAGAAGAATTCTAATCACATTTAAAACGACACGTTTAAGCGCAACCTTGTAGCAATAAACTTCAAAAAAACTATTGCTTCTTTTCAATACAAACAACCATAAAAACGATTACCGCTTGTCATCATCTCTAATACCTTCCTACGAAAATGAAGGTGCTGAACATAAAGGATGATGATATAGCGGCTTCTTAAAGCCATCAGATAGCCGCCACAAGCCAAGCGACAAAATACAAAAAACTCATACCATGCACGGACTTATAGCCCGTACTTTCTTGGTAAGCGTTATTCGACTTCTTCCAATACACAAAAAAACCAATGCCCACACACGTACACTGAATTCAAACTTTCACCGCTTAACCGCACACCAAAGCCTACCAGCTACGGCATTTTTTACATCAGGATTGAACTGCCCGATGCCCCCTCGCTAAAACCTTGCTACAAAATAAATGACATAAATAGCAAAATACAATTCCAACAGCGACAATGCCGCTATAACATGTAATAAAGACTCCCTTATATCACCACACCAAACACAGCCCCATCATGTCTCCCCGTATAACCTTTCCCCTTCTCCTCATACTTCTGGGCATACAATTGCTCGCAGCAGCAGCCCTAATAAAACACCCACAAACACAACCTTTGATTAACCTTGCCGTAGCTGCCATCCTATGGCTATACGTCATCCGCCACCGCCATAACCATTGGCTAGGCTTTCTCACACTTACCCTAATCTGGATGGTTTTCCCCTTACTAAAACCGATCAATACCACTTGGCTCACATGGCATGCCGACGCATTGCTTACCCGTATTGACCAAACCCTCTGGGGCGGCAGCATCCTTCCGGCCTACTTTCATTACGAAGCACACCCTGTCTTAACAGATATCCTTGTCATCTGCTATTTCTGTTTCTTCTTCATCATCATTGGCAGCGCGGCCTACTATACCGTCCGCCGCCATAGCCAACAGGCACACGCCTACTACAACGGATTACTCGCCCTCTACCTGATTGGACTCATCGGCTATTTTGCGCTCCCTGCGGCCGGTCCTGCTTTCACCACCATGCCGGATCAAGGAACACCAGGACTCATCGCGCCAACCTTGATAGCCATCATCAAAGATGGCGTTACCGGAATGGACGTTTTTCCTAGCCTACATACCGCTATCAGCTTATACATCAACCTTTTCCTTTGGCGTGATGGCAAAAAATGCTTAGCGATAGCTCTTGCGCCCATTACCCTCGGTATTATTGCTGCCACGATTTACCTACGTTACCACTACGGCATCGATGTCCTTGTTGGTAGCGCTCTTGCCCTATACATCACCTACCGTACCGCACCACAACTCAAGGAGTTCACATGACCGCACAACTACTCGAATTTCAAAACCCCGAAGCCTTGCACGTCAATCTCGTCGGTGGCAAAGGGCTTGGACTAGCCAAAGCGACACAAAGCGGCCTCCCCGTCCCTGATGGTGTCATCCTTACCACCGCTGCTTACCGTGAATGGTTTGCCCCGCATCGCGAACAAATCGCCACTTACCTCAGCACACATCATACACCGCAAACCCAAAGCGCAGCCATCATGGACTACCTTGCTGCCCAACCGTTACCAGACGCACTAACCCGCGCCCTCACAGCATTACAAGCACAACATCCAGAACGTTACTTTGCCGTACGCTCATCAGGTAGTGCTGAAGACCTACCCGGCGCAGCCTTCGCTGGACTACACGACACTCTACTCAACATTCACGGCGCGGAAGCCCTCATTCAAGCAGTCAAACGTTGCTGGCTTAGCCTATGGAATGCGGAAGTACTTCCCTATCGCGAACGACTAGGCGTTACGCACGAACAAGCGGCGATGGCCGTTGTCATTCAACAAATGGTTGACGTACATGCCGATGAAGCAGCAGGCGTTGCCTTCTCTGTTGACCCTATTCGTGGCGACATACAACAAGTACTGATTAACGCAGCCTTTGGGCTCGGTGAAACCGTCGTTGCCGGAGAATCTCCCGTGGACGAATACCGCGTGGACAAAAAGGGCAACATCAGCATGCAACAAATAGCCGAAAAAACACAAGCCATCGTCCGAGAAGGTACCGTTAACCTACCATCCTCACAACAAAAACAAGCTTGCATCAATCCCGAACAAGCCGCAGCCATCGCCAACCTTGCACGTCAGGCTGAAGCACACTTCGGTTTCCCACAAGACATCGAATGGGCATACTCAGGCGACAACCTCTACCTACTACAATCGCGACCAGTCACCCGCTTTGCCCCACGTTGGACGCGCGACGAATCCGCCGAACGCTTCCCTAACCCTGTAACACCACTCACATGGAACCTATGCGAAGCAGGCTTTCACGAATCACTCAACTACTCCTTCACCCTGATGGGACTCCCACCCTTCCACGACAAATGGTTCAGCCTCAAAGATGGTTATGTCTATGGCAACCAAAACGCGGTGGACATCTATGCAGGTCGCCTACCGCTGGCGCCATTACGCGATGCCGCTAGCCTGACTACCTTCATCGAAAACGGCGGTTTATGGCAATTCACATGGATCAGCGAATTACCATTGCGCTGGATGAACGACCTTGATCACTACCTCCTCGAACTCGGACGCTTTAACGCCATCAATTACGACAACAAAAACCTAGCGCAATGCTGGGAGATACTACAAAAAATTAACGACCTAGGAACACAATATTTCCTACCCAACATCGCCATATCACTCACCCAAACCTTACTCTACCGCGTCTTGCGCCATATCCTCGACATCATCGTCGGCGACAACGCCCAAAACACCTTTGACAGCCTTATCGCCGTCATTGACAGCAAAACAGGCGCAGTAAACCAAGCCATGTGGCAACTCTCACGCCAATTACGCCAATATCCAGCACTCATCACACCACGCTTCCACGATAGCGACAGCCTACAAAAAGCCCTACAAACCGCACCATCACTTGCGCAAAACTTTGCACAATTCCTTGCCCTACATGGACACCGCGAAACGGACTTTGATGCCTACCACCCAACTTGGATTGAAGCGCCATACACCGTCTTCACCCAAATCCAAATGATGGCGGGCCAAGAAAACGCCGAACGAGAACAACAATACTGGCAAAAAAAACGACGCATGTACGAAAGCGAACGCAGCCTATTACAACAAACCCCGCCGGAACTGCGCTTCTTCCTACAAGAACTTATCCGCCTCGTTCGTAGCTACACCGCATTGGACGACATTGAACACTACCAAACCACCCGCCTCACCATCCCTTTCCGCCGTGCCGCATACGAAACCGGCAAACGCCTACAAAACCTCGGAGCCCTTGATGAACCGATGGACATCTTCTTCCTCCCGCCAGAAACCTTAGCGCAAGCCATCAAGAACAACGACTACAGCAATATCCGTAGCACCGTAAACACAGAAAAAGCCACATACCAAACCGCAAAAAATCGCGCCCCTGATTGGGAATATGGCAACAAAACGGCCGCCACCAATACCGATACCCATAACAACGGCTGGCAAGGACTGGGCGGCAGTCCGGGTACAGTTGAAGGAAACGTTTACATCATTACCAGTCCCGAACAATTTGCCGACTTCCCCCAAGGCGCCATCCTTGTCGCACGTACCACCAACCCCGCATGGACACCGCTGTTCTACCATGCCATTGGTGTCATCACCGAAAGTGGCGGACCACTCTCACACGGCGCAGTAACGGCGCGAGAACTCGGCATCCCTGCCGTCATGAGCATCCGAGACGCCTGCCATCGCCTGCAAAATGGACAACGCGTGCAACTGGACGGCAGCACAGGACAAATCACCCTGATACCGTAATCCTCTAACCAACACAGAATGGCACCGCTTTTCTACCATGCTATTGGCGTCATGGTCGAAAGCGGCGCCCACGCTCACGCAGCGCAGTAACGGCGCGAGAACTCAGCATTCCTACCGTCATGAGCATCCGAGATGCCTGTCATCGCCCGCAAAACGGACAGCGCGTACAAATGGACGCGCAGCACAGGGCAAATCACCCTGATACCGTAACACCCAACAAACACAAAATGCCGCAGCTTTTCTACTATGCAATCGGAGTTCATTCAGCGCTGTGCCTTATCCGTAGGTCACACATAAACTTTTACATTCAGACACCCTATCCACTATGTGGTACACAAAACCATCTCGACAGCAACATAACAACAAGACACAAAATCCACAGCAAAGCCATCTTTAATGTGGCAAAGATGCAACAACATCATCCTCTATTAAAAACCCGCAACCGCTGACAGCACCTTACAAAAACAAGGCATCTCCTACTCATTGTTTCAAAAAAACTACAAAAAAGGCAGACAAAGGCTTGCAAACCCTTAGGGCTTTCGCTAATATGCCCCCTAGCCAAGTTGTGGCTATGGAAAAATTTCTTTCAACTTAAGTTAAGAAGGTACATTCAAAATGAAACTGACTAACCTTTCTCTGGCAATCATGGTGGCAGTTGGTGTTGCCGCTTGTGGTGGTAGTGACGACAATAACAGCAACAAACCTGCTGATCCTAAAACTCCGAACACTACTCCATCAACGCCAAATACCAATAACGACACTACAACCAACGAAAAACAAATCGTTGACCCTACTGGTACTCAAGTAGTAGATGACAAAGACCTGACCAAACAAACTACGGTTGGTACTTTGCAGTATATCCGTCGTGACGGTTCTCAATATGACCGTGATAACAACCCAAGCAATCCTGCTTCTGCTTCTCCATTGCTCGGTGTTACCCTTAACGACCAAAACCCAAGCTTAACTAACATTGTTGTAGCTCGTCAAAACTTAGTTCGCGCTGATGGCACTCCGGTTAAAGCCCAGTTTAATGGTAGCGATAACCCGAACCCATTAAATGCTGATGGCACATTAATTAATGACAGCCAAGTTTCTACAGGTCTAAGCCTACAAGCTGAAAACTTCAAGAATGTTGACGTACTTGCTGGTCTTTATCAAGTAGGTAATGGCAACACTGACACCAAACATGCTGATAGTGCTAATAACGTAGATACTAAAGGCAATATTAATCGTACTGCTGTTGCAGCCGCTAATGTATACCAATATGCAAGTGTTGACCGTACCACGGGTAAACGTGTAGCTCCTACTGCAGTTGCTGCTGTTACCGCTAATACTGTAAATCCAGGTCAAATAACAAACCTTACTGCGAGCACAGCTACAAAATTATCAGCCATTATTGATCCTGTTAAATGGCAAGCTGCTGATGGTACTGCAGTAACCACTGGTAAAGACGTTGATGGTAAAGACATCTATGTTTATAGAGGCGATACTACTGCTGTAGCTCCAGCTACTAGTAAATCTGTAGTGACACTTGATACAGCAACAACTTCTCGTTTGGGTAAAGGATTAGTTTGGTGGAGTGCACCAGAAACGGCTTTTGAAAACCAATACACTCGTACAGGTGGCGTTGGTAATGAATCCGATGCACCTGCGTCTCCAGCAAACATGACTAACAGTGCTGCAGCTACTAATGGCTTGGTACGTGTTGGCGGTAACCTCTCCACTTTAGGTCAAGAATTAAACTACAATTCTACAACTGGCAAATGGGAAGACCATCACAATACCACTTCTCGTATTTTCGGTCGTTACCACTTAGCTTATGCAGACACTACCAGCACAAGCAAAGGTGTTAAACAAGTTAGCTTGAATAGCTATAGTGGCGCTAAATCTTTCGTCGCAGAACACGAAAAAGACAAACCAAATAAAGCTACTCAATATAGTATTGGTGCTACTCCAATCACGTTGCAATATGTTCAATATGGTCGCGTTACTAGTAACTTAGACCTGAATGCAGGTGAAGGTAAATACCCAGATGGCTTTATCCGTAGCCCTTATGCTAATAAAGGCGACGATTCTTCTGTAGATAACTACTTCTATCGTGGTACTGATGCAACAAGCATCGAACAAATGGCTGCTTTACCAAGTGATCAAGTTGCAACTTACCAAGGTCATGCTTTGATGTACGGTATTGATAACAGCTTCCATGGTGGTGGTGCTGCTAGAAATCTTCCTAACGCCTTTGCTGGTAACAATACCACTGGCCTTGCTTTAGGTAACTTCGTTGAAGCACAAGCTAACTTTGGCACTAAACGTTTGATTGGTAAAGTTTACAACGAATGGTTGTTAGATCCTGCTAAAGCAGCGACTACTCGTGATAACTTAGTACAATTCCAAGGTCAAATTGCTGGTAACACTGTAGTGGGTACTGCTGACCGTACTTATATCACTGGTGATGATAATGCAACCTTTAAAGCATCTTTCTTCGGTGAAAAAGCACAAGAACTTGGTGGTTCTTTCAACTCTGTAGCTGATAAAGACAAATATGGTTCTGCCTACGGTACTGGTGACTGGGGTGGCGTATTCGGTGCTACCAAAGGTTCTAGCGGCAACACCTTCCAAGGTGACGATGGCGCCAACAACTACGGTTCTCTGTAAGCCACCAATAGCTTCAGTTTGAAGAACTGAAAAAGTAAAAAACGGTCACTTCGGTGACCGTTTTTTATTTCTCTATTTATATAACTAATTCAGCCCAATAATTATTTCCCAGATGTATAACAACCTCAAAAAGATTACGATATAATTCCGCGCTTTGCGTTACTAAACTAGAGAACAAATATGACTATCAATCCAAAGTCTACCGCCCTACACATAGCCCTTTCCTCCCTATTACTATCTGCCGCCACACCTAGTATTGCCCAGACTCGTACTCCGCCAACTACTCGTGATATTCCAGTTGCAATTGATCGAGGTAATGAGCGCTTATCGCCAGATAGTATTAATAAAACAACACCATTACCCAAACAGCCAACCATCCAGCATCCTACTGCCACGACATTACCGAGCGATGCAGCGGCTAACTCAGAAGAAGATATCGTTTTTACACCCGAATATCTTATGGCCCATCCAGATGAGCTAGAAAAATTATTGACCGAACTCATTCGCCGTAACGAAGTCGATGGTTTGAAATTATTACTTCCTATTTATGCTAAGGTAGAAAACCGCGATGACTCATTGATTGACTGGGGTAACGCCATCATTGCTATGGAAGAAAACCGTACATCTGATGCTGTTAATCTATACCGTAAACTGATTGCCGCGCTGCCAGATAATAAAATGCTGCGCTTCCAAACAGCACTTGCGTTATATCGCAATAATGAGATGACAGCGGCCAAAGAACAGTTGCAGAAGTTGCGAAGTGCAGATATTTCAGAAGCTGACCGTAAGGTTCTGGATCAATATATAGCTGGTATTGACCTCCGAGACCAATGGTCATTCAGCGGCAGCCTTAGCTATATTCATGACAATAATATTAATAATGTCGCACCCAAAGGCACCCGTATTGATTTGGGCGATGGCAGAAGCCTTGTTTCCAACCGTGATCAAGAAAAAGCCAATGGCGTGAGCTACGATGTGGATGTTGATAAAAAATGGTCTCTGAACGATAACTACTACACCTCATTGCATGGTTCCGTAAACGGCGTCTATTATTTCAATAATAAGAATTATAATGACGTGACAACGAGAGTTGCTGCTGGTGGCGGCTTTCGTAATTCCCGCATTGATGTTGAAGTAACGCCTTTCGTACAAAAACGCTTTTATGCTCGGGGTAGTAGCGGTGATGAAAAGCTGCATGCCTATGCAACAAGTGCCGGTTTAAGCGTAAACAGTTCTCTCTGGCTAACACCTCGCTGGCGCCTACAAAATGCCGCCGAGTTCAGTTATGACGATCACGTCAAACTCTACGATTACCTTGATGGAAAACGCGTTAGCCTTAACAACACTGTCCTCTTTTCCCCAAATCAGAAACAGTATTGGTTCGCAGGTCTTGACCTGAGTCATAAAGATGCACGTAGTGATAGCGACGCTTATAACCGCTACGGTACTCGTTTGGGTTGGGGGCAAGAATGGGGGAAAGGAATATCCACCCGTTTAACCGGTAGCTATGGGAAACGTTACGCGAAGGGATATGATTTTTTCAATATCAAACGTAAAGATGATGAATATAACGCTAATCTGACATTATGGCATCGGAATATCCATTTCTTTGGCATAACCCCACGTTTGGTTTTCTCATATAGTAAGATTCATAGTAATAACCGCTTTTATATCTATGATACCAGTAAAGTGTATCTTGATTTCAGTAAAACTTTCTAATTCAATTAGTTATACATAAAATCACCGTAAATAGAAGCATCCCTACGACTTATGTCAAGCGGGATGCTTTTTTTGTATAGGTTCTGTTTGAATCTAGTGTTGAGATAAAGAATTGAAACCATACCTTAATAGGAATCATATATCTATCATATGGGTAGCAACCTCAAACAAACACGCGCCACTTCGTTCCCCACTTTTCTGCAAATCTATCAACTTTAGCTTTGAGACCTGTGCAAAACCCTCCAACTCATCTACTCATTCATTTTTCAACACAAATGAGCCTGTTTTCTGCTCATTTTCTTGCATCATCATCCCTGAACCACCCAATATCTGGACGATTCCCCGCCTTTTAGACAGGAAAAGCCATCTCTATCCT
>JAUMZX010000001.1 GCA_030527905.1 Cardiobacteriaceae bacterium | reverse complement strand
CAAAGATGACTCAATGGTCGTCTTCTCTTTTTTGAGCGATTCTACGGCCTTTGAGGTGCCTATCAGCGCATTTTTCGTTGTATTAGTCTTTGCCTCCTGGCGGACTAGGGCTTGTTTTACATTATGGTTCGCGTTAAGTGCGATAATGTTCAACACGACCAGCGCGAGTATAGCAGCTGGTAAAGCTAGCTCCTTCGCTTTCGTTACTAGGTTTTTACTAATATAACCTCCTATTTAAGTTCTTTGAAGGATAATCCCACGCGCGTGTCTATTGCTCAGCGCCCTGGTATTCCGTAATCTCTTCCATTGTGTAGCCTTGCCCTAAAAGTTCAACTACCTTTTGTCCGATCTTACTCATATATCATTTCTCCTTCCTAGTCAGTATACTACACCAACCGAACTGGATTGTCTAGCGTAGAATTTACAACATCTACATGCCAGATAAAGCCCGTAAGAAATCCCGCGTCTCCTGTGATACGAGCGGATTCCACCTCTTACTACCCTTGCGATAGTTGCAGCCACCATGGGCCGGCTGTATATTAAGCTGATCATACGTGTTAGACGCCTCACGGGGTTGTATATGGTCTAGTGTGACCTCATTTAATGGCACAAACTTATTGCATATCCCGCATAAGTAGCAGCCATTATCAAGTGGTGGATTATCCTCTAGCCAGTAACGACGAAAAGCAAGCCACGCCGACTCGCTATCCATATAATTATCAGGATTAAATGTATCTAACTTCGACAAGCACACCCTCCTGACCCTTGTCTACTTTAATGAAATCATCCCCATCAAACCCCTTGACCCATGACTGGTTATCGTTAGGTAGTACGCCTGCATGTTGCATCCCGTCTAATACGTACTTGCACCCAAACCGTATATTGTCAAAGTCGTGGCGTCCTGAGTAGTACCAAGTAAACTTAATTCTGCAAGGCTTCTCTACTACCGGTTTACCCTCTACCTGTGAAGACACTAACTCGTTCATCTTCTTTTTAAGTGCGGCGCCTGCGAACCTGTTCACTCGGTTGGCGTTATCGTGCTCATTAAGCTTTGCGAAATTGCCATTAATCTTGTAAGATATCATCTAGCATCCTATCTAGCGCCTGTTGCTTCTTCAGTTTCTCGGCTTTGCGCTTCTCTCTACTAGCTACTGAGGCTCTATTACCATTGAGCCTATCCTCTTGGCTAAACGTACGGCCTCTACCGCGAGCGTGTGATAGTACACCCCTTAACCGTGCACCTTTCATTCTGCCCCACTTCTGGAGCGCTAGGGCAGCTGGTGAGCACTCTAGCTTGGCCGGCTTGAACCTAGAGATTCGCTTCGGTCTTCCTCTGCGACTGTAGCTCAATCGTGCGGCCTTTGATCGCGTCGATGAAGTCGTGTGTGTCTGCCGAGATTGACTTGAGTCGCTCATATAATACTTTAGCCTCCGCGTACACTTCTTTACTTTTAATATATTGTTCATCTGCGTGCTTAGCTTCTGATGCGGCGGTTACTGGGAACTTCTCTCGAGCCCTTAAGAATGCCCGCGATTTTTCCGTTTCCATCTCACGTTCTGCCTTTAATAGGTTGCGCAAGGCATCCTCTTTAAATTCAGCGAGGTAGCCTTTCATTGCAGAAAGTTTAAGGGCGGTATAACTAAGTACATCCGCCCCTTGTGCTTTAACCCATTGTGCATCAGAAAACTTTTCATTGATGAACATAATGTTCTGAATAATTTTCTGGTAATCTATCATCTTAACTAGTAATCAATGTTTGTAAGGTCTGGAGCACTTTCTCCCGGGTCTGTGGCGACATTGCCCTGAAACCGGGCGAGGTTATCAAACTTAGCCTCCAATGCTGTTACACGGTCCTCAAGCGCCTTGTATTTAGCGTCGTCAGTTGTTGACTGTTGCTGCGGCGCTTGGTGACCAAACGGCTTCTGTGCCTTCTTAAACTGCGCCTTACCCCACTGGTTCTTGATTACGTCGCCATACAGGTAATCTCCCTTGTTGACTGCATTACCCGGCTTCTTAAGTATCTGCATCCATCCTTCTACTGGCTGGTTCTGCACCTTTACCATATAAACGTGGAACTGATTACCGTTAAATTCTTTAACAGTAATTTGCTTAGTGTCGCGATCCTTCCCCTGAAACGCGTCTATTACTAGCCAATCTTGTGCCATTTATTTGCCCCCTTTCTTTTTAATTGTTGGCTTATCACTAGGCTGAACGACTTCAACCCCTAAGTGATCTAAAATCAATGCGACGTTATCTCGCAGCTCGTCAATCGCTACTGTATGGAGCATTTGGATGTCGTCAATGTCCTGCATCCAGTCACCGATATTATTAAACCCCTTCCGCAAGTCTTTCAACTCTCTTTTGTTGGCATCGAGCTGATCCCAAGCATTTTTGTTGGCATCTAGCAACTTGTCTACCGTTTTGTCGGTCGCTTTTAGCTTAGCGTTTAACAGTTTGTACTTCCCCAGCATTTAATCCTCCTTTAATGCTTTAGATATATCAACGACATCGTGCTTGTAATGTACCCATGGCCGTTTGCCTTGAACCAGCCGCTCGGGGTCTAGATGGTGAATTTGCAGCTCCTTTGTATTAATCCCGTACTGCTTAAGAATGTAAGCATAGAAGGATAGCTGTAGCCAGTACTCACCGAGCTGAGTGTTGTCGACATCTTTCTTAAATGGACTGTCTTTTTCTTGGTAAACCTTCTTCAATACAGAGTCATTGGTTTTTTCGTCGTGAATGATCACCGTATTCTTATCGACAACCTCCAGTATATCGATAGCCCCGCAGAAGCGCAGTCCTTCGTGCCAGATAAACTCCTCAGCAATAAACTTACCAGGCCCAAGGTCTTCAACAAGAGATTTAACAATGTGAGCGAAGAATGGGTTTTTGCTGAATGCTTTATTAATCCCGTCTTTGCCCTTAATCTTGTCGCCAACTTTATGGTGATTGTAGTATAACTCTACCGCTGCGTGAACTGCAGTACCGTAACCCCTAGAAATATCAGCCTTCATCTCCCAGGTTTTCTCTACATCCTCGCGCTCAACACCCTTCTCTCGCTCGTAGTAGCCAAGCACACGCTCTTTGTCTTCATCGGTGAACTGCTTAAAAAACTTACAGGGGAAGCGACTACCCGACATGTAATGCGGCAGATAGATATGGCCGTTATAGACGCCTACTTCAATCTCCCGCCCAAGTATCTTAGATTTGTACACGGTAGGGTTATTCAAATTTACACTCTGAGGTGTTTGAGAGGCTACAGGATCGTTCGTAGCGTCAGAGATGGGTTCAGATACCTCTTTCTCGTATTTAAGGGAAATATTCATGCCTAGATTCTTGCCCTTATCGCCGCCGGTAACTTCCGACAGCTTTATTTCTATGTCACGGCCAGCGTCTAAGGCTTCGGCGATGTCTTTGTTCTTATCTTTGGCAATATACCCAACTGGATACCATTTGCCTTTAATGTCTACGTCCACCGCAACTGCCCGTGGATCATATTGGTTTTCAGGCTCTCGCCTAACCCGGAGGTTCTCGTCGCCTTCAAGGTGCGCAATAATATCTTGGCGGTTCTCAAATGTTGTGCCAACAATCTTGCTGTAGTAATTAAATTCCTTCATGTTTTCAGTATACACCCTAGCAATATATAGGTCAACCCCCAGTGTCGTGTATTATTTACAACATGCTATATTGCTAGTGAGGCCTCACTCCTCTCTCTTTCGCCCCGTCATTCTTGGCGGGGTTTTTTCTTTGCTTGACTTTTGCAACACTTCATCGATCATTCGCGCTTCATCCGACATCCGGAAGGCCATCTTATTTACCCCTTTAATGTATAGACCATCTAAAGAGACGACACGGCTCAGTGCGACGTATCCTTGACCCGGCACAAACGCCTCAGCTAAGTCAATCTCCGCGGCATCTAATGTCATCCCCTGGCTTTTATGCACTGTGATAGCGTATGCAAGCCTTAACGGTATTTGAGTAACTGCACCAAGCGTAACACCTTCATTGCTTACTTCCCACGTGTCGGGGTTGACGATAACCTCATTACCGTGAAAGTCTACAACTGGTAGCCCATCCTCTAATGCAATAACCTTACCGAGTGAGCCGTTATGGTACAATCCCTCGCTGTTGTTCTTGGTGGCAATAACAGGCGCGCCGACTTTTAGCTCAAGCAACTCAGGGCTTTGTATTGATCCCTTTAGCCCGTTAATGATATTAATATCACCTTTCTCGGTCATCATGTAAAAGATAGAGTCACCCTTAAGCTTCCCCAACTGGTGGGCGTTTTCGCTGTCTACCTTCCTATTAAGGGAATACAGCCGCGGTACTTGGTAATCAGGTTTAACCATTCTGCTTTGGATATAAGCTATATGGCGCTTAAAGAGATTACCTCCGCGGACTCCAGCTAATAGGTCACGTAATCGATCATCCTTTTGTCGATATACCTTAGTAAGGTAGCAGCCCCTGATATTTAGCTCGTTCCAGACCTTACTATTGGTAATAAACTTGCCCTCAACTGGTGGTAGCTGGTAGAAATCACCGCATAAGACGAGCTGTATCCCGCCAAATGGGCGGCTATCGTTACGAGCCCATCTTAGTACAGTGTCTAACATGTCGAATACAAAGTCTGGCATCATACTAACTTCATCTATCACGAGGGTGGCGGTAGTCTGAAATTCTTTGCGCTTTTTCTTACTAATGGTAAATTGCCAATCATCTGGCAGTTCTTTGCCTAGACCAACCCGCGCCCAGCTATGGAGTGTCTGCCCATTAAGGTGGGAGGCGGCCAGCCCTGTTGTAGCTGTAACCGCCGTCTTTCTCCCTAATAAACGATTGCGCTCGATAAACTGGCGGAGGGTAAAAGATTTCCCAGATCCACCCTCGCCACATAACATTACCGAGTTTCCGTCAAGCATTATCTCTAACGCCTCTTCTTGTTCCATCGTGCGTCCCAACTATTTTGGTGCGACTCTGCAAACTTACGCTTATGAGTAAGCAGCTTGCCGACCTCTTCTGCAATGAGATCAGTGTCAATACCGTTAAGTGCCGTATACCGGTTAATGTAAACCTCTACAATGTCGGTATCCTCTTTGCGAATAGTGAACCACCTACGGCTATGGCGCACAACAGACAGACCTACTTCACCTAACCGCTCCGCCATCTCATTATAGTCGGGGTCTGGTTGCACTCGGTTGCGGATAGCAGTAGACACGTCATCATTAATCACTTCCGCCACTGTAATCCTCCTTAATTTCCTCTAGGCAATACAACTCTTTTTTAACCTCACTAATACGTTTCTCTACTATGTCTTTAAGATGGTCATCTGTGACCTCGCGTAATTCAATTTTCCCGTCCGGACTATATACGTAGTTGCTACGCCCAGACACAAACCATCGATAAGTATTTAAATCAACGCCGCATGTTAGAAATTCATAGCCTATCGTTTCGTCGTCTATATAGTCGAAAACTCTAGTCAGTTCGCCGTTCTTTAGCAACACCCCTTTCATTCTCGCTCCTCAATTGAGGTGAGTGAATAGGGTACGACAATTTCAGTCACTTGAATTGCTAGTTCTCGACTAATCCCATAAGTATTAATCCAGTAAAGACCGTGATCTGACTCATTAATCATCGCAACGAGCGTCCCGTTTGGCGCTGTGACACTTGTTAAATTTCTACCTAGATCTACCTCAAGCTCTGCATCCTCACAAAGACCTACAAATAAACTAGTATTCATTACACCCTCTCTTTTTCTACCTTAATGTTATGTATCCTATCCATATTGCGGCATCTTTTCTGCCCTGACAAGCTTCCGCGAACCAAAATCGTATCTTGCCCACTTACCAATAGATATTGATGCGACAACTACACCTGACCGCTCGATTGAGATAGTATTATTACCGCGATAAGTGTTAAAGCCTAGGTTCTCAACTTTATTTCTGAAATCGTCAGTTGTCATACTAATACTCCTCAATATAACTTATCTTATCGCCAAAGAAGTTGTTGAGCCATTCGCGCTCTATACTAGAGATGCCGTTGTTTGCTTCAGCATAATTGTTTGTCATCTCAACTCTGAGAGCAGGCTCGCCCATCATAAGTAGAGTAACTTCTTTTACATATGATCCGTTAGCATGTTCGGCGATTACTTTCTCATGTCGATCAGATAGTGGCGTATTCGCAAATTCCGCTACAAGATTAATTAGCCTTGCCCTGGTATTCTCATCCTTCATGCCGTCGACACTAATACAGGCGACAGACGGAACGCGAAGCGCCACCGATGCGCACGTATTGCCATCTTCAGATATATAGATGCAGCGCTTTTCTCCAGAATGTGTCAAACCCAAACGCCGTACAGCCTTTCTAAATTCACTGAGTTTCACTACATCTTCACCTGCTTAGTGATAGCATTACGCACGTCGCGTGTGTATGCCTTAGCGTTTACAGTATCAAGCCGGCGGTTGATAGCATCAACGATAGCTTCACGGTCGCTAATCTCAGAAAGCATCTGATCCTTATAGGTTTGTAGCTCTTCCTCGGGTAACCCGTCTACCATCTCTTGCATCTCAAACATTACAGGCTGGAAGGCTTCAGCTTCTGGCGTCTCCCAGTCATGGGGTTCGAGCCCTCGCCCGCGCACCTCAGCTGCTGGCTCTACTGTGTTGCCCTTGAATACGCCATGTGGCAATGCTAACTGGTCTGCCATCATGTCATTACCTTGGCCAATATGTTTTTTGTATTCTGCCATACTCTCCTCCGTTCGGTGTTTACAATGCCCGCGCAAGTGATCACTTAATGTGTCGAATTGTGCCCACTTGTCGTTATTTTCTTGGTTTAGTTTTGGTGTGTTGTAGTTCATTTATTCCCCTTTTTTACATTTATTAATCTTACCTTTTTCGCCGCTCTTCGTATGACCAAAGACGTATTTCGATACCCTTACTATTCACATTTTCTCTCATAGCAGTAGATATTCGGAGCGAATCAAAATTATCAACGGCATCGTCAAGCTCCGCCCACTTCCCCTTGCTAAAGTTAGGTGGTTCACCGCTTACTGCCAATTCTACATAGTAAAGACTGTCGCGATCCATCATGATACTCTCCATAGTTCATCTATGATTTGTTCTTTTAACATCTCAATTGCGTTGCTAACCAAGATAGCGCTATCATCGTCCAATTTAACTCCTGAATATTTTTCTAGATCATCTACGCTAATCTCTATGTCGTCAATAATCTCTTGCACTTTGTATTTAGTTAGTAGCATCAATTACCTCCGCTCTTAATGCGAACCCCTGCTTCTCGGCCAGCACCTTAGCGTCGTACACATCGGCACTATCGTAGGCTTTGGCCGCTTTCTTGTTTGTGGTTACTGTCGTCTCGTACTCGTTAATATGAATAAGATATAGGTCGGTATCTAATATTTTTATCTTGTATACATCTTCCCTCTCTATTCTGGTGATAAGATCACGAACATTATTGGCCGCATCATTTATATGTAATAGTGCTGCGGCAATCTTTGTCTCTATATCGACAAGCTTATCTCCATGTTAATATGTTATTTCAGATAACTCATGCCATGCGTATTCTATATTACTTAGTTTGATCCGTAGCTCTCCAATCATATTTTCTCCATCACTCATACATTACCACCTTCGTAGCTAGAATACCCATACGCTCGCGTGGTGTTAGCCCGCCGCGCATGCCGTACTCTACATCACCAGTCATCAACGCATCAGCTAGACATTCACCATTAACTGGACACTCTGCACAAATCTTTCGTGCCGCATTGTAACTGCCATACCCGCTATAATCATCCATATATGCTTTGTTCTGTGGAAAGAAAACTTCCGGATCTGTCTGCGTACATAATGCAGATCCTCGCCATGTCTCATTCATCGCTCAACTCCTCTGTTATCATATCATCTACTACACCATACAATACGTCGTAGCCGCTTCGCTCGTCCTCTTGTAGAATATCTTCCCATTTCTCAATCGCATCTTGGCGTCGTTGTTCTAAAAGCTGCACAATATCATCAGCCTTCATGCCGTTACTTGTTGACTCATCTAAAATCTCTAGAATCTGTTGCTTCATTTAATTCTCTCCGTCCTCAATTAAGCGAGCTGCACGTACTATGATTAGCAGACATGGCACGACAGTCATAGTCGCTGCGGCCATCTCATTACCACCTATAAGTGATGTAACCCACTTATTAAAGTTATATATAAACATAATAAGAAACCAGGATATAGCAGGTAAGATTAGCGCCAAAGCAATACTCAGTATAGTTGTCGCTATTAGCTTCACTATATGTGTTTTAGTCATCTAACTCTCCAATACTATCTATCTCAACGCTAAGTGCGCGATCTATATACTTCTCTAGATCCATCAGCTCCTCTGAGTCAAATTCGCCGGCTGCATATGGGTGGTGTTCGACTCAAGCCATTCAGCGCCGTAGTTAAACTCTTTAACATATAGCGTAATCTGCTTTGGTCGTACTGATATCTTATACGTCTTTAACCATCCCATCTCGCCCGCTAAAGGCGGTTAAGCAATCTTTCTCTTTACGCTCAGTAAATGCGCGCAATTCTTTTAATGCCTCATTAACGTGAAAGTTCACCGCCTGCATTGCACCTGAATCGTAATTAACCCGATAAATAGCAGCTGCTGCATCCATTAATAGATCAGCTACCTCTTTAAGGTTGGGCCCTTTATCCCCGCTGCTATTCTCCGGCTTATACATACACACACTAACCATTTGCTTCCTCGCTCTTCGCTTCTTCTAGAATTTCGACTGATAAGATAGCAAGTCTCATCCTACCCAGTGAATCGGTAAGTAGATTAGCTACATCATTAACGCCAAGCTTATTTGCGCGCTCTACATAGCTATTTACAATCTGTTCTATTTCATCCATTTATTTTATCTTCTCTTTTAAGTTAATAATTGCCCAGTTGTTAAGCTGCTATAACCTTCGTTCTATCTACTAACCATTATACTCCAAGTAATGGATAAATACAAGGCCTTTAATGGGAAAATTAAAGAAACCCGCCGACTCTTTAGCTAGTAGAATCCGCGGGCTTGTTAGTAATCTGTTTATTAGTTTATTAATACTTAGTTGTCTTAATGGTTATTTACATAACATCAAGTGTTATAACCTTTGGATCACTCGCCGTTCTCCAAAGGGCTACAACAACTAATGGAAGTTCCTATACGTCACTCCCATTACTTGTCTTCGCCGCTATTGCTCAAGAACAAGTTGCAGTTCATTCGTCGGCCACTCTGTGTCCTTACTCGTTCACTTACTTGTCTTTCGCTGCGCTTTTCTCTGCGTCGCCTCTCTCCCTTACGTTCGGCTCCTTGCTCAAAGCTGGTCGCTTACTCCGTAAGCTCCTATATGTATCTGTTTTATCAAATTATTACTCCCCTCGGATCCTCACTTTGTCAAGTTGACTAAAATTTTCCACAGGTTTTTTCTAAAATTACCCACTTTTGGAACTAAAACACCCCAAAATAGGCCATTTTAGCCCCAAAAATAGAGAAATTACCCACTTTAGACTTTTTTGACTTTTTTTAGAAAAACGCCAATTTGACTAAAATTTTTTAGAACAAAACACGTACAAAAACTTAAAAAAATAGTTTAGTAGCTAAACTAAGTTTGATTTTTGTATTAAATTATGGTGTAATATTTATAGAACAAAATGCATACAAAATCAAATAGAGAGTCGGCTATTGACGACTCTCTATTATTCTCAAATGCGCCCTGGCCATGAACTTCGCGGCATCCTTGACTGGTTTATGAACCTTCTCGTCGTAGACGTAGACCCATCTATCGAGCTGCTCGCGTTGTTTGCGCGTTATCCCAGCTTTATACTTCACGCCGTTTACCTCGATAATGTCCCAGAAAAGAATTGGCTGCTTCTTTACTTTGCGCGCTTTACTTCGCATTCTAACCAACTAGAGTTGTCCTTGCTAAAGTTTTCGCACTTATCCTGCTTATACTCAGCGACACCTTGCGCCTTAATCGAGTTAACAAAGCCTTGATACTTAAGTGTGCCGACAACCCCGAGGATTACTAGAAGCACCCCGGCAAGCCCTGCGGCTACCATCTTAGTTGTATTTTTGTTAACTGTTACTTTCTTACTCATCAGATCCCTTTCTATTTTACGTTCTAAGGCTACTGATAGGCCGTAGAATCGTTTTTAATGTTGAATAGATATAATTACCTACCTTTAATTTTTATTCTCACCTAGAGGCTCTAAACTACTATCGCTCATCTCGTTAATCCAGATGAATCCAACGCCCATATCGTGGCTGTAGTAGAATCGCTGGACGTTATCAAGCTTTACTTTAACGGTCTTGCCCCATTTAACCGGGCCAGGTGTCTCTATTCGCTTCATTGGGTGTAAGGCGTGGATTTGTTTGGACACCTCGCGCCAGTGGTTGTACTTCTCCTCTAGGGCGATTGTCATATTAGGATCGTAAATATCCCGGTCTACTTCGCGCTCAATCTCATCTAGATAAGCCATTAATTCGCTATCTGTCATTCCTCATTCTCCTCTTTTTCTGCCAGTAAAGACTTGCCCAGTACTGGCGATTATTTGATTTAACAGTTGGCTTAAGCTTTTTAGCTTTATCAGTAATTGCCTCTACGTAGCCCGGGAGTTTTCTGTCCTCCTCGGAGACGATAAAGCTAACCACTTTCTGCCCGTCAGCCTCTAGCACTTTTGGTGGAGATACCAGAATCTCCAGTCCTGCAATCTCGCCGAATAAGAGCGCTTGGCCGGGTTTAAAGCGAGTCAGGCTCTTTGAGAGTCATCGGCATGACTACGTAAATGCCGCGCTCGCTCTTAAATATCATTGGTTTAATTTCCCCATAAAGGTCAACAATTAATGAAGCCCCGCCATCAATATCTTGGATTGTCTTGAAAAATTCAGCGTTAAACTTCATTTGAGCTTGCCCCACTGGCTTGTTCACTAGGTATGGGGTAAGTATATCCATATAAGGGGGAAAATTAGTTTCCACCTTACGCCCTACTCGAACTAAGTCTATAACCGCCATCGCATCAAGCGCATCTGACACTCTAGTTGTCATTGATTTAGCTTTAGCCTCTAAGTCGATCCGCGAGATTTGCTTCCCAACATAATCATCTAGCCCGTCAATAAAGACTAGTGCCAACATTGCCCCGTTAGTGCCGACAATGCACGTCCTGCCCTGCACCTTATCAATCAACACGCTAGTAATTGCCGGCCTGTCGTTGCCTTTATACACAACCCTCAGGAAAGCATTTACCTGTTTTTTGTTCACAATACCTCCATTACTAGTAAAATAACCATTACTGTTGCCCAGGTAACCATTGCGTAGGCGAGAAAGTGCCAAAAGATAACCCCGGCTAATGCTAATGCTCCACCAATTACCGGCACTTTGTATAGCATCTCAAGTGTCCAGTTGACAAAATCGGCGAAGTCTTCAATAAATTTAGGTGATCCACTGTAAGGTAACATGTTAATCCTCGCACCCATACTGCTTGCACCAGTCGTTACCAGTATATTCGCTAGTCTGTACCATCTGTTCTTTAGTGTCGTTATGATAGTGCACGTCTAGTCGCGCCCGCTGAATAGCTCGCTCGTCCTGTACATACTGTGGTGGATTGTCCATCGCCACACCCTTAACCGCTAAGCTCGCTATCTGCACCGCTACTGCAATAACTACAATCCACGAGACTCCCCGTAATACCGCCTTTACCTTACTCATCGCCTTTGTCCTTTATAGTTTTACTTTGTTAATATCGCATACCAGCGCTATATACTCACTAACGGTTAGCTTTTTCATCCTCATAGTCCTCTTTAAGTTGCTTCATCTGCTCGTCTACAAAGTCCATGATGTCGCTTAGCTCAATCTCCTCTAAGATGGTTTGTATACCAAACTCGGCCACCACCTGAGCCGGATCAACCCCGCTTAGTACTACTGATTGATCTTGAGTGTCAACCTCCACCTTATCGGCGTAGATCTGGATAAAGTTAAATTTGTTAGCTGCTTTAGCTGTGTTTAAATCTTGGTCTAACATTGTTGTATCTCCTATTACTTTTAATTTGCAAGTAAGTTGTATTAGATAACTGAATAATCGCGCCTCTCCATATCGCGGATAACCTTTCGGCGCTCCCACCAGATATTAAATGATTCAATTAGTTTATTCTTAATGTTGTTCATGATAATTATTCCTTTCGTTTAATATTTTAATACTTGAGTTGTTAAGGTTTCGTTTCGTTTCGGCGGCTGCCGTTCGTTTAACTGTCTTCAGTGTAGCGCAAATATTTTGAATGTCAACAACTTTTTGAAAGATTTTTAGACTTTTTTGTTCTAGTAAGAAAGTTGGTGTTTAGTGTTGCATCTATATTTCAGGTGTGGTATACTGATAGTAAGAGTTATATATAGTCTCTTTAAAACTATATAGTACCTTTATTTTTTTAGAGCCGAGGATTACAAGTAGCTACAGTAGCAAGGCCTCGGACTGGCGGATAATCTCAGGCTGGATGCAATCAACCAGCCTCAATTGACCACATAAGAGCCAAACACCTTGTTAGGTTAGTAGGAAAACTCTTGGTAATAGATTAAAGTTAGCCACTCTATAATGTTGTTGTTTATGCCAAAGGGCAACGTGTCTTTCTCAATTTCTCACGACCCTGCAAAATGGTGGTATCTGGTCACTCAGGTGCTATGGTGTGAACAACTGCCGCGCTTTGTGGAATATCGGGCAACTGATAGGCTGGGAATCGTGGGGAGTGCAAGAGACAACGCCATCTAAGTGGGGACGTACATAAATTGAGATAGGAGCCGTGTACGACAAAAAGTCCGGAAGTACCTCAAAAGGGTAGCCGCGGACTACTTAGGTGATACGTTGAGGAGATTGTTCTTAAACAGGTGGCCAGCGCAGGTAAGTGCGATACAGTTACTAACAAGTGACTAATAATGAACCCTATCCCAGTTCTTATAAGAAAAGCGCGGGAGTTTAGGTATAACATTAAACTAAGCTGTACAACTAGTGTTTAACTGTGTGACTGATAAGCTAGAAGTTGGCGGGTGTTTAGTGGTTAAGAGTTATTACCTAACCTCGCCGCTAGTAGAACCAGGGGTAGAGGGCTCCTTTATGTCTAAAAATAATGTAAATCATTTACAATAAGTAAACAACTAAAACAATAACCGCCAATCAACCGGCGGCTTTTTTATTTTCTCTAACACTCCACTCAACCTACACTACTATCATCAACTCTAAAGTGTCGTATAAGGCCATTGAGAGCCTCTATAATCGCTCCGAATAAAAAAGATGCTTGCTAGTGCTTGGCGCGCATAAATGAGCACAGTCACGACGCTTAAATCGCCTATGCTTAATACGTCACAATAAGCCCGGCGCGGGATATCTTTTGAGGCTTTTTGTTACTACGTGCATACCACTTGCAAAATACAAGTAATAACACCTATAAATGCATCAACCTATAGTAATAACCATACATAAAAACCGCGGCGATTCCTCTTAATGCTATATAAGTGCTTATAATTATATACAAACACCAAATAATACCCATAATTGCCCATAGAATAGCCCGCAAACGTATAAATTGCCCACCAACCAGGCGCGCGGGCCTCTCTTTTAATGCTTCATTACTTGGAATTTTTTACCCTTTATAGGAATAATATAAGGAATATACATAGGGAATAACGCACATAACCCTTGCACGACGTCTAATATCCCACAAAATACAGTAAAACTAACGTAAAATAGCCATTTTAGCACTATATTTGATGTTTTTTTCATAGTTTTGGGCTATTTGCCGGGTATGACCAACATGCTGAGCCTACAATCAATCGTCCCACACGCCCAAATTATTGTGTAATACATATATTTCACACCTAAAACACCTCATTTTTTGACCCAAATATACCATATATGATATAAAAATGCCCTCTATCCCACTAAAATGCAACGAAAATGCCGGGGAAACGAAAACTACCCCCTAAAATTTATATCATATCTGAGATAATCTCCCAAAATCTGATACTTCTGCTCGATTATCTACCTATATACACTGCACACATAAGGGTCTATATTCATCTACTATATATAATGTATTGGGGAAGCCCTCACCTCGCCACTCATTAATAACCTGATCAATATCCCCCATACTTCGTAAAATAACTCTTGTGTGAAGTAACGATATGACCCTCGACGTGATGTATAACCCATCTCGGCCTAATATTCCTCAACTTCGTAAAATCTGGTAACAGTTAACGATGTGCGAAGTAAGCCCCGACTCGACAAAATAAGCATCTCGTTAAGTTCGTACAATCACCATTTTGCGAAGTATATGACCCCAACCACAAGCCTAGCCACCGAAAACTATGCAAAACCTGGGATGTTGCCACAATCTGGGCTTTGCGATATATTGTGCGAAGTAATGGGTATGCATGACAAGGTACTATGCAATACCTAGTACTCGCCGTAGTATTCAAGCCTGGCCACCCGCACATGCATTCATGTATATATGTAATTATTTTTTGTTGTTGTGTGTAAGTCAATTATGTTGGGTAATATATATGAGGGAGGGTGGGGTACGGGGGGCTCCTCCCTTCGATATTTATATACTCTATGTGGCCTTAGGAATCATGCTCATCTAAAAAACATATAACCTAATCTTCCCAAGAGTATATACCTATCACATGAGGGGGGGCGGCTCGCTGCGCTCACACTATCCCTAACCAAAACTAAAAGTATATACTCTTTAGGAAAGGAGGCATGATGGCCGATAATAAAAGACCTAAAGAATATTGGAGAGAAAGAAAGCTTGCCCAGCGCGAGGGTAGGACAAAACGAATGAAAAACAAGGACGGTGTAAGTATCCGTAAACGTAATAAGGGCAAGGTTGCTAGTCAATGGACTCAAACTGAGCAACAAGAGAAATGGATCGATTATTATATGGATCCTAAGTCGCCGAGTTATGCGAACGCCTATGCATCAGCAATACGTGCAGGCTACAGCCGGTGGGCTGCACAAAAGATGGAGACTAAGGATTGCCAAAAGTGGGTCGCCGAGGCTAAGAATATGATGCGTCTTACTCCGGAACATCTTAAACAGCAACTACAAATGATTGTTGTAAATGATATATCAAAAGATGCCGATAAGATTAATGCCATTAAGCTATTAGGTAAGGAACATAACATGTTCGTTGATAAACAGGTTACGGCCCATATAGGTATCGAGGAAGCATTAAAGGATTTGGATAACTTAGATGTCTAAGAATAGAAAGCTTATTTATATCTGGGATGAGAACTTAGATTTCTTTAATAGTCTACCCAACAAGTCAGCGGCGATTAATCAGCTACTTAAACGGCTGAGGTTAAAGAATGGACGACATTAGACTCACCAAAGAGCAGCTAAAGAAAATCGCGGCGATTAAACAGGACTTCTACAAGTTCGCTAAGGTGAACCTGTACATTAAGGATAAGTTTGCCAATATTGTACCATTCGTCCCTAACGAGCCTCAGCGGGCTTTAATTGATTACGTGTTACTCTGCATTAAAGAGAAGCGCCCTGTTAAGGTTATCATCTTAAAGGCTCGCCAGATGGGCTTTAGTACGGCCGTAGAGGCTCTTTGTTACTGGTGGACATCTACGAACTTTAACATTAATAGTGTTATCATCGGTAATGATGAGAAGTCCTCACTCAACCTTTATAGGATGTTCCGTCGTTATTTTGACAATACTAATATCCTGTTTAAACCGAGTGTTCGCTATAATACTAAAAGCGACCTTACATTTGAGAAGTTCGATGAGAATGGTAAACAGATAGGCCTAGGCTCAGCAATTAAGATTGAGACAGCCAAGAACAAGTCCGCAGGGCGTTCAGATACCGTCAACTTCCTGCACGCCTCAGAGTTGGGCGCTTGGGAGAATGGAGAAGACTTGGTTGCCTCTCTTATGCAGACCGTGCCGGATGCCGAGGTAATGGAGAAGCCTTCAATGGTGTTTCTTGAGTCTACTGCAGAAGGTCGAGGTAATTACTTTCATAAAGAGTATGTCGCGGCAGTTAATAAAAAGAATAACTACCAACCTTTATTTGCCCCTTGGTGGATTCTTGATACTTATGAACGCGATGCTACGCTTGAGGACTTAGGCCAATTAAACGATTACGAGTCGTTCTTAGTTGAGCTGATGAAAAAAGGCCATACAACACTCGGCCATAAGTTTACCGTTAGCGAGGAGTCTATTCCTAGGAAGCTTGCCTACTACAGAAGGAAAGCAAGAGACTTCGCGGCAACCCCTGAGCGCCTGCCCCAAGAATACCCGTCAACATGGGAAGAGGCGTTCATCTCAAGTGGTAAGAACGTGTTCAACCCATTAGCCTTGCAGGAGATGGAGAAGGATGCAACCCCATTAGAGGGTGTCGACTATTACAAGATTACTCCATTAGAGGATCGTCCTTATGAGGAATTTGAGCTAGAGAGAGTACCGTTCGAGCCTAACGAAACGCCTGATGACTTTACTTATAAAGCACCACTCAAGATTTGGGAGAAACCTAAACCTTATAAGGAGTACGTCATTGGTGCAGATGTTGCAGAAGGCCTCAAGGGCGGCGACTTTAGCGTTGCAACTGTTGTAGACGTTTCAACAATGGTAGTAGTCGCTCGCTGGAGGGGACATTGCGACCCTGACAAGTTCGGCGAGATCTTAGGCGCACTTGGCACGTATTACAATTATGCCCTTATAGGCGTAGAGGTAAACAACCACGGCCTTACTACCGTACAAAAGCTCCGCGATACCTTCTATACAAATCTCTACAAACGCGATAGAGGTTATGACAAGGAATGGGAGACGCCTACTGTTAACCTTGGCTGGAAGACTGATATGCGAACTAAGCGCTTAATGATTGATGACCTTATCAAGCTAGTACGCGAGCGCGTGATTAAAGATAAGGATATTGTATTCATTAATGAGTCATTCAGTTACGTGCGTGATGAACGTGGTAGAATGAACGCAGAGGAAGGCTCTCATGACGATGTGGTGATGAGTACAGCTATTGCTTATCAGCTATTCCCTTGGGGTGATAACGATATATCAAACTTAAAGGTAATTTCTACCGCAAAGATGCATAAAATAACCAATGGATGATAAAACACTACAAGAGGTGACTAAGCGCTTTAACAAGGCGCGGATGTACACCGAGTCCCACTACAAAAAGATTTGGGCAAATGCATTCAAGTCTTACAACGGCATTAGAACAATTAGGGGGTATGCAGGTCAAGCTGATGAGTTTGTACCTGAGACCTTCTCAATCGTAGAAGCTCTCGTATCCTCATACGTCAAAACAAAGCCGCGGTTTAAATATTGGCCGTTACACGAAGAGCAAGAGCAAAGCGTTGAGGCTTTAAATGGGCTTGTCAACTATTACTGGTCAATCAACAATATGACCGATAAGATGATTAGCTGGATTAAGGATATGGCCCTATATGGTACAGGCGTTCTAGCCTTTAGTTGGCTAAAAGATCGCCCACTTATCCAGAATATTCCCCTAAACGATTTCTTTGTTGACCCAGCTGCGCGCCACATCAACAACCCAGAAGAGCCAGGTTACCCGCGCTACGCAGGATATCGCTACCTCACAAGCCTAGAACAGCTCAAGTCTCAGATGGAGGTAGATGTAGAGACTGGTAGAGTAGATAATAAGTACAAAAACCTCGACAAGGTCTACGGTGTTAACGATGGCGAGGAGATGGATAAAGACATCAAGGAGATGTTGATCGGCTCTACTTACGGGAAAGACGCCATTAGCGAGCAGGTAGAGGTTATCGACTACTGGACTGAGAAGAAACACGTGATGGTAGCTAATCGTAGTGTTGTTATCTTAGAAGAAGACAACCCCTATGCCCGAAAAGAGTCTAAAAAAGAGCTGCCAATGGACTTAGACGGCGAGATCATCCTAATAAAGGTGAAAATCCCCGCCATTAAAGGCTTTCTACCGTTTGCAGTAGCCAGAAACTACGTTGATACGAGCCTATTCTACGGTAAAGGTATCGCTGAAGTCATTATCAAGACTCAGGAGATGCTCAACGATACAGCGAGCCAGAAGCGTGACAATATTGCTTATGTGTTGAACAACATGTGGCAGATTGAACCACGGTACCAACACCTAGCTGAGCGCATCCAATCCGCACCAGGCGCTATATTCCCGATTCCCAAGGGTGCACTTACTCCAATTGAGAAGAACGACATTAGCTCAGCCGCTGATGCCGAGATTAGCCGCCTTACTCAGCAAATGCGCACTGCAGTAGCCGCCGATGCAGCCGTCCAGGGTATTAGCCAACGCTATAGTCGTACAACTGCTACTGAGATTTCTAACCAGATAGAGCAATCAGACGCTCGCACGAACGTTAAGATGCAGTCATTAGAGGACGGCGGCCTTAGTCAGGTAGGCTCAATCCTGTTTAAGATGATCCAGCTGTTTGTTAAAGAGGATACTCCGGTACGGATGACTGACCATAACCAAATTACCTGGCAGGTCTACAGCCCAGATGTTTACTTTGGTGAATATCAGCCAAAGGTTGTACTAGAAAGCACCGCAGACGCTGAGATTGCAATGCTCAGCCAGGCAATGCAGACAGCCGCTCAGTTCAGCCTTCAAAACCCCCTCGTCAACCAGGAAGCCTTCCTGCGTAATATGTACAAGACTCTCTTTAGCAAGTATATGACCGAGGATGATATTAACGAGATGCTTACTGTGCCGCAACCAATGATGGGCCCCGATGGCCAACCAGTTGATCCAAGCCTCGTACAAAGCGGCGCATCGCTAGCCCCGGGCGCTGAGGAATATCTGCTAGGAGCAGCCGCAGCTCAAGGAGGCGGTGATTCATTCAATAAGCGAACCCAAACCGGCAGACAAGGCGGCGGGGGAGCTAATAGTAACGATAACAACATTAGAAGGGTGCGGGCAGAACAAGTCTCTACCCGTTTACGGTAGTACTTGTGCGTAGCCAAGTGTCTACTCGATCGAGGTAATAAATGGAAGAGAGCAACAAATGGGAGAAAATCGCCAAGCAATGGGATCAATTCTCCAAGACGGAAGCCTATAAAGAGCTAATGGGCTACATCGACCTGCAAAAGGATGTAAATTCTACATTAGCTGCCGGGCCTATTGAGATATATAAGGAAGTGCCAACCGTTGACGGAAAGACAACGCAGCAGCTCGAGTTTGAGCCCGAGAAGCTGGCGTATCTTTTACAACGCAATGTGGGTCTCGATACAATCCGCCTTTATATTGAAGGTTTTAGTATCCAATAATTCCGCAGGCATTGTAAGATGTACAGCGTAGGAGGGTTTTCGCCCCTGTCCCTCCTACGTCCCCCTTAAAAGAGGCGAGGTTGAAGACAAACTAATAGGAGTACACTAGAATGGAAGATTCCCTTACCGGAACCAATGATGCTAGCCTCGATCAAGAGCCTACTAGCGTTAACGAACCGGCGGATATCTCTAGCGATACTACCTCTCAAGCTCCAGTAGAGCAAGATGTAGTAGCTGAGCCCGCCCAAGAAAGCGAGCCAGCAGATAACGGGCTAAGTAAATTCGCGAAGGCGCAAGGCTTTGATCTTGATAACGCTAGCGAAGACACAAAACGAGCCCTTAAAATTGCTCTGGATAACCAGCGCTCATTCCGTAGCGCAAAACAATTAGCAGATACCAGCGAGCCTACTGACGATTTGCGCGCAGAGGTTGCTAACTTGAAGTACGAGCGACAAGTTGAGCGATTCTTTGGCGAGCAAGGACGTGACCGCAATCTCGAAGCGGTAATGTATGACATCGTAAAGGACAAAGCTACTAAATACGGCGTAGAATATGCAAATAACCTACGACACGACCTCGACACTCTGTATGATTTAGCCGTATTAGAGTCGAGCCGGAATAAACCCCAAGTAGATCCGGAGCAAATCCGCCGAGAGGAAAGGGAGTCTATCAATCAACAACTCCAGCAGGGCACTCAAGCCCACGCTACTGATCAAACCCCAACGGTAATTACTATTCAGGATGTACTGGCCAAGTATGAAATTGGCTCACCTGAATACATTGCTGCAATAGACAAACTAACAAACTAAAAGGAATAAATAAATGGCTAACTATGTTACGCCCACTAAGGGCACTGGCGCGGTAGATGGCACGCCTACTACTAAGCCTTTTGTACCCCAAATTTGGGCCCCAGAAGTAGAGAAAAACCGTACCGATAACCTCGTACTCTGGAACTTCATCGACCACTCAAACCTCGGCGAGGCTGTTAACTACGGTGATATGATCCACGTGCCATTCATGGACGAGATCGACACCGATGTCAACACTAACACCACAACCAACGGCACCGCTACGGCGATCGACGGCATCAAAACTCGTTACGTTGACGTGCTCATCGACCGCTACCTCCGCAAGCCAGTTGGTGTCCAGGATGTTGCGAAAGCTCAAAGCAAGTACGAATTCCGCGCGCTGTATGTTGAGCGCCTCGGCCGCTGGATTGCTAAAGCTCATGACACTGAGGTTATTAGTAAGATTCAAGCTGCGTCGGATATCCTCAAGCAAACGACTGCAGCCGCTGGTCAATTCTCTTACAGCGATATTGTTGATGCTCTTGGCAAACTAGATGCAGCCAACGTCCCAGAGGATAACCGTGCACTGTTCGTTAACGGTAAGGTTCGCGCTGCTTTGCGTAAGATCCCTGAGTTTACCAGCTACGCAAGTGTTGGTGAAAAGGGCATCGTGAAGACGCAGCACGGCCTCGTTGGTGAAATCTTCGGCATGCCTGTTTACGTGACTAACGTCATCAAGCAGAATGGCAATAAGGATGTTGCTTACATCATGCACAAGAGCGCTGTCAAGGGTCTCGCTCAGTTCACTAAGACTGAAGACGGCCGCGATAAGATCCAGGGCATCGATTACGTTGTTGGTTCGACACTCTTTGGCGCAAAGGTCATCCGACCCGACCACGTTGTTGAGATTACTGTTAAATAGCAAACTCAACCTTAAAGCCTCCTCCCAAGCGGAGGGGGCTTATTTTTAGATAAGGAGATAATAATGATAACAGAAAGTATGGTCGAAGCTATAGAGCTGACAGGGCTCAGGGTAGACTGCAAGCTGAACGGCATGGACATATACAATGCTATTGGTGTCTTGTGCGGCCAGGTATATCCAGCCAGCCCCGAAAAAATATGGTTCAACGGAGAGATGATCAGACGATTGTACCAAGGGCCTGGAGCGGGGTCGTTGTTCGAAATTATTGAGACGTCCGCGTACGGTAGTAATGGTTATAAAATGCCCGACCTATTTATACTGCACACAGATAAAGGGCTTGTAAAAATAGGCAACTCACTTGGTTTTACTAGCTCCGATCCTACACTCTTTACCGGTAAACAACTTAACGTGGCAAAGCTGCGAGTGTCGTCACTCTATCCGACGGCTTATAAGGTGAATTAACAATGACAAAATGGGTAAATAATAGCGCATGGAACGCGCTACTAGCAAAAATAAACACTGCCAATAAGGTACTAATCCTTCCATCCTACACGAACGACTACAATACCGCTAATAGCCAAAAGCTTGGCGAGGGTTCATACTCTACGTCATCGCAAACATTCCCGACAGCTGGCGAGCGAGTGGTCACCCTCAAACCGGCAAATAACCTTAGCGTCACAAAAACTGGCACAGCTACACATGTTGCATACGTTGACGGCACTGAAATGTTGTTTGTAACTGACATCGCAGGTCAAGCGGTGACCCAGGGCGGCACAGCCAACCTTACTGGAGTACAACTGAAGGCAGAGGACATTTAATATGAACGGTAGTCTCGCATCAACAACATTAAAGGCGGTACTGCCAGCAGGGCAAAAGACTATTGAGATAGATCCAGATGATTTTAGAAGCTTTGGCGAGGCTGACTTTTTCGGGTATTACATAACTCTAGCGCCTGCGGATAAATTCCCTACGCTTGCTAACTGTGAAATAGTATATGTATCCCATCACGAAAGCAATACGCTAATTGTCGAGCGCGGTATGCGGGGTACTGCATCAAAGACATTTCCTGCCGGATCATTGCTTTACCGTGGTATATATCGTGAGAATGGTGCAAACGTCGGTGATATATTCATGACCATGAGGGAAACCCCGACGCCTGGGCGTCTATTCATGAATGGCGCAGATGGTTATCGAGTGGAGCAGTATCCTATACTTGCAGCGCTTGTTGAGCAATATCTGTCATATGGCGAAAGAACAGGCCCTAATACGTTTAAATTGGCCGACTTAAGGGGTAGATTCCCTTATGGGACACCAATCGGTGGCTTGGTTGGGCAGCGCGGTGGAAGCGCCGAAATAAACTTAGCTCCTAACAACTATCAAACCAATACATGGATGAGTCAAAAGATGAGCCCGGTGACCAACTTATCAGGAGCAGTGAATGCCGGCAATCAGTGGGGTTTTCATCTGCATACAAAAACGGATAATCCAAACGATTCATCAAGTAATGTGCCAGTTAAACATTTGCCACCGTATTTCAGCGTGAACTATGAAATAGTAGCGGGGTAGCCTATGCGTTTTTTTGCCGATAGATTCCCTAATCTGTCCCCCTTTTACAAAGAGCACTGGGGGAACGGTAAGTATTACGCTGAGAACGATGAAATAGTCCTAAAGTCAGACTCGTTTGCCGACCACTATCTAGGGCTTAAAGGCTTTCAGGGCGAGGACAATGTAGAGCTATTGATACGCGCCAAGTTCGAGTACAGCGTCCACAAGCAGGGACTCATGATGGTGCGCGGGTCGAGCTTTATAGACCCCGGCATGGGGCAACGAGTGGCAACAGGGTATGTATTGTCTGTATATCACCAAAATAGTTCGCAGCGTCTACGGCTAGACGACAATGTCGAGCGTGGCCTCGAGGTGTATAGCGACAAGACCCTTAGAGCTGGAGTATGGACATGGTTCAGGTTCAGGGCTGAGGGAACATGGCTAAGGGCTAAAGCCTGGGAAGACGGCACTAGTGAACCCAATGGTTGGGATATAGCAGTATCTCAGAGTAGGTGGGAGTACAACTCAAGGGGCGCGAACGGGTTGAGTATGGCAGCCGGTGGAACGGTACGGGTTAATGTCGTATCTGCAAGTACATTGCCACTACCGCCAGCTATTGCTAGTGATTTTAGCCCAGCTCCGTTGGCGTATACGTTAGCTAATGATTTTGCGACAGGTGCACCAATGGGAGGTTTCCCCGCCGGCGGTGCATATATAAATCCCAAACCTAAAGTTTATAGCCTTACCGGGAGTAGGTCGACCGAACGCTTGACGATTAAATCGCCTGCTCTTACTGGTAGCGGCCCAAGGTATGACCTTAAAGGTAGGCGCGGTTGGGTGCATCTCGTATTTAAAACGAAGCCTACACTTACCTATATACCGCCAAAACCAGGTGAACTACGCCCCGTACAAGTTACGGAGCGTCTAACAATCAGACCGCCTACATTGACCCATATAGGCCCCGTATACGCCCTCATACCGTATAGAATAACGGAGAGGATAACTATATCATCCCCAGCCTTAACTGCCCATACAGCGGCTCTCATACAGCCCGAGGGGGTAAATATAAGGGTCAGTATTAGCAGCCCGAGTGTTATATTTATACCGAAGCCCAAGGTATTGACGTTGAAGCCAGCGCCGATAACTTTGCGGCTAACAACAACGCGGACTAACAACTTATTAGATCCCAGCGTATACAGCATTGAATACAAACAATATAAACCTGATTACGTAAGCGCAAGCGCTTATGTAGCCGAAACATTAAACATTGATCGATACCGCCCTGATGTAATAGAGACGGGCAAAATCGATAGTATCGAACTAAATACAAACAGATATAAGCAAATAGTAGTTAAATAGGAGAATATAATGGAAAATCTTGGCAGATTTAGCGTGAGCAATATTGCTGATAGCGCACCAAGCGATAGCCTCGGCGTTGTGCTCGTGCCAAATGGTGGCAGTTACTCAATGATGGCTACATCATCTACTGGTGGTATAGGTGGCCAGGGCGGCAACGTACCGAAGCTTGGTGAAAGTGATACGAAATGGCAAAAACAGGCCACTGTTAGGGGTGAATGGTTGTACCGCCGATACAACGGCATTCTGCTTGTCAAGGGGCCGGGTGAGTTTAGCCAGATGCCGGGCGGGTCCCCAGGCACTGTTGTCCTGTTCCGTCTACCAGAGGGCTATCGTGATGGTGTTCATGTTACGATGGCCCCAATATACAAAGCGGGTAACCCTAATACTGCTGACGGGTC
The DNA here is from genome assembly GCA_030527905.1 of Cardiobacteriaceae bacterium. GTDB lineage: Bacteria > Pseudomonadota > Gammaproteobacteria > Cardiobacteriales > Cardiobacteriaceae > Cardiobacterium. Next base: position 15,462 of record JAUMZX010000001.1, on the reverse strand, counting down.
GTTTATCCGCATTGACAACGCCGGCAACGTATCGGTTACGGTACAATCTAACTCCGCATATGTGATCCCGACTGTTGTCGTGCCAACCGGTCTCTAGGAGTTTAAATGACACTCGCCGATTTACGCAAGCGGGTGATGATAGATAAGCTGGATGATGAAGATTACGAGCCAGAAATCATTGACAACTTCTTAAATGACGCCCAGCGGGATATATTCAACCAATTTGAACTACCATTTATGGAAAAGATCTTTATTGGTGATGTACCCGCTAGTACGTCTATCATTAAGCTGCCAGATGACGTTAGCCGGGTAGAGATGCATGCAATGAGCGGTGTGCCTAACTTCTTTCGAATGAAGCGAGAATACCGTGATTTCTTCATGCAATTCGCAGATGCGATGAATAACAAACCCAATACACCTGGCTACTGGACTGAATACGCCGGCAACATTCTATTAGACGCCCCAACCGATAAAGAATATAAACTATATACGTATTATTATAAGACGCCAAATACAATGGCCCAAGATACTGACAAGCCCGATATTCCCGAAGAGTTTACCGAGCTGCTTATTCTTGGCGCACTCCGTCGTGTGCATGACCGTAACGAGGATATTGATCTATCTACTCAGGTGGAGAACCAGTATCAAGCTCAATTGCAAGAGATGGTTACTCGCTTTGGTATGCGCGATGCATTTGGCCCCGTTAAGATGCGTAATTTGCAAATATAGGAGGATGAATGGCGCAGCAAGTTAAAATTGCTACCCAGCTAAATCTAGGAGGTATCGACCTTGTTACGCCAGTCGACCTCCTTCAGGAGGGTAAGAGTCCTTTTAGTAAGAACTTTCGCCTCAAAGCCCAACAAAAGGATTCCCGCCGCGTGGCCGTGTCAACTAGGCGCGGCCATTCTTTGCATATTGAACCCTTGGGCGAGTTTCAAGCACTGGGCAATGTAGCTACTGTTACTCAGCGGTTTAAGATAAATAGAGATAACGCTTTTCTTTTGCAACCGTTTACTGCTAACGTAGACCAACGTATTACTCGCCTTGATATTGATATTAAAAACCCCGGCGGTGCTACTGGCCCAGTAACAGTAGAAATCCTAGAGGATGCAAACGGCCTACCCGGTAATCGTCTATCAGTAAGTTCATTCCTTAATGGAGACATTGGCGATAGCGGTGATTGGGTTACTTGTCGTTTTATCAACCCGCCAAAGATTAAGACAAGTAAGAAATACTGGATTGCACTTAAGCCCCAAGATGACTCGCTCAAGTATTACGAGATTGGCCTAGTTAATAGTACTCCCGAAGCTCGATGGACTCCTGCAGCCTGGACAGTGAACACTCCCATTGCTGGTAAGATGCTACGTTATAGGCTGTTTACAGCGCCTGAGAAAAAGCTCAAAGGCGCATATCGCTTTAACCTGGATAATCGCAACAACCGTACTGTCGCCGTATATGACAACACCCTCTATTATGCAGATGAGGCAGCCGGTAAATGGCGTGAGATCATAAGCGGTTTATCCTCAGAAGCTAGCGAGTATAGCTTTGCTAATGGTGACGGTAAGATGTTTTGGGCTAACGGCCACGATGAATTACGCTACTGGGATGGCACACCGCCTCAAGATCGCACCAATATTGTAGATAACGGCAACTTCGACCTCCCAACCGTGCGGTGGCAAGGTAGCGTAACACGAGATACGACGGTATATAAATCAGCTCCTGCATCGCTCAAGATTACCGGCGTCGGACAACGCTACACTAAGAGTGATGTTCAACTCGCTAAAGGTAAACGTTATAAGATTAAATTCTCATCCGTTAGTGCAGCTGGTACATCTCAAGTATTCGTGAGTGTCAATACTCAGCTCCGCCCAATTGCAGGCTATCAAAAGCAGATGACAACCTCATGGGACAGCCACGAGTTTTACTACTGGCCCGAACTGGATGTCAATAGTCTCGAGTTTGTCTCAACTGGTGAGGATTTCTGGATTGACGATGTAGAGATTATCGATACTGGTGTCGGCCGCATTGTAGATACCGAACTGCCCGTACTACGCGAAGTGATGTTTCATAAAGACCGTATGTGGGGCGTTGTAGCTGGCCTACCTAATACGATCCGCTTCTCGGAAGCTCCTGGCAATCCGGCGTGGGATCCAACAGGCAAGATACCGACCAAGCCAAGTGAGCAATGGTATAACGAATGGAGGAGTACAAGCTTCTTTACTATCCCGCGGCCATTTAACGGTTCACCAGTGGTTAAGCTTTGCTCATTCCAGGACAACTTAGTAGTCTTTACTCAGGACGGCAAGTACATTATTAGTGGGTACGATGAAGCATCGTTCAATATGCGGCAATCTACCGGTTTTAAGGGCGCTATTGCACGGCGCGGAGTAGTACAGGATGAGAACGCAATCTACTTTGTAGGCGATGCCGGGCTGTTTATGTTTAACGGTTCGAGTGACATTCGTATCTCAGATGCTATTACTCCATTAATTGATGGATGTCCGCGCATTACTGATATAGACGCAACCAAGTATAGAGATGAGATACGCTTTTACTTGGCCTCTAGCGGTTCGACAGTTAACGATACATGTATTATCTACAATAAACCATTAAAGGATATTGAATACGATACTGGTGTCTATGGAGACCGCGCAATTTACTATGATGATGCAGATGACCATGGACAACTCGCAGTGTTCAACTCTTACGTGGGGATGAGTTACTACGCCGAGACGCAAGTTTACCATGACATGGGTGCGCCAATCGACTTTGAATATCGGTTCAAGTACGATAGTATGGGTAGCCCAATGCAACGTAAGCGACTTAAGCGCTTTTACCCGATATTCCAGGGTGTTGACTCTACCTTTAAGGTAGGCCTCGCAATGGATAAAGACTTCGCTGATGCGCCAAAGATTAAAGAGCAAGTACTCTCTGTTAATGGTGCAAGGTGGGGACAATTCAAGTGGGGTGATGGTACACTCTACGGTGGTAGCAGGTCGTTTAAGCCAAAGCGACAAAGCTACTCAGGGTATGCACGATACTGGCAACTACGAGTATTCCGCAATGGTGTAGAAAACCGCGTGGCCTTTGTCGGTGCACAATTTAGTTATAAAGCAAAGAGGTTATAAATGGGATTAATTAGTTATTCACAATTACAAGATGGTACTGAGGCGGTAGCAAACGACCTCAATAACCGTTTTGGTACTATCTACAACGAGTTTAACGGTAATATTGATGCCGCTAACCTCAAAAACTCGGCAGTGACTCGTGAGAAGATCGCCGACAATTCAATCACTAAAGATAAACTGGCCCTCCGCCAATACATTGACGATAACGGCTGGACAGTAACCGATATGGGCGGAATTAAGACCTATAGTCGTACTATTCCTGTCACCGGCACTCAGAACGACCATAACGGCCCAGGACACGTTGGTTTGCTCATTGAGGCTAACGGTCGCCGTGCAGGGCTTGGAAGCTTCCCCGCACCTGTAGGGCGTACGATTGATAATATTATCGTTACTTGCACCTACTTCGGCCACTATTCAGGCCACCTAGTAGTAAATGGTGAGAAGCGAGATGGTAAGATCTTTATCTCAGGCGGTAATATCTTCCCCTGGAATCTCTCGTTCGATGGTGAGGTGCACGTCCAGGTAACGGAGAAGCTGTAATGTTATCTCTTATTCAGCTAACACCCGGGATGGATGATGCGACATTAGTCAATACGATTAATAAGAACTTTGAACAGCTCCAGAATGAGTCACGGACTAAGATAAGTAAGGACTCAGCGGGGACGCGCCGACTTCTAATCGGCCGCCCCGTTAATGGGGATCATGACATTATCGCAATCACTATCCCCGATAAAGATGTTGTAGAGGAAACTACAGTACGATGATTAACCCGGATAACTTTATATTCCACAGCGACTTCTGGTATCCGACCGACTTTAAAGAGGACAGCAAGGAGCTTGATGTTAGTCTCCCTACAACTACCGCGCTTGACGACATAGAGGACGGCGACTACTTTAGCGCGTGGCTAGAGTATCCTAACCAGCCCTGGATATATGGGCGCTCGCCGTACGACCAATTCAACGTATTTACTGAGAACGGCAAGCTTTGGTTCGCTAAAGCCCCTCAGTTCGGCGGCGCTCGCTTTAAGGGTACAGTACACTATAGGATATACCATCGAGACAAAAACTTTCTATTTAGGTCAACCGGTAAGTGTGAAATAATCGCTAAACGATTAACTGGTACAATGAATATGGCTCCGGGTAGTAACGTCTCGATACTGGAGATACCGTCTGGCCTAACTGGTAAATATCTAGTTCGTGGCACATATGTATTTAGAGGTGTGCGAGGACTTGTAGACTCATCGGCTGGCCCAATATCTCTCTACACAACCTATGATCATGGAGCAAACACTATTAAGCTGAATGCAACAATGGAACAAGCGGCAGTGCACGGTGAATTTCTCCAGTATGACTTACAGCTCATACCGGTAAAGACAGATCACCCATGGGTATTCCACTCAGACAAGTTCGCCTTCTGTTTACCTCGTGTCATAGAGACTCAGATACGAGTACAAGGTGTCGCCCCAGCCAGGACAAAGTGGCGTATCCGTGGCGAATCATTCGACATTCCTGGCAATCGCCAAGCTTATGACTACCTTACTCGTCACTCGATCAATACAAGGTGGCAAGCCCGCGGGGCTGGTATGAATGGAGGCTTAAACTTCTTGGGCTTTCTAGAGATTACACATGATAAAATAACCCCGATAGTAGAGGTCGACAATTCATCATACGGCCAACCTACTGGGATAGACTCGGGATACTTAATGTTCCGTATTTACGAATATCAGAATAATATTAGTTAATGGAGATAGACGATGGCAACAGCGCCTAAAGTTCAAACAATCCAAGAGTCGATCGGTGACTTAAACCCCGCTTACGAAGGGTCGCGCAATGTCATCAATCAACAAATCGGTAACCTAGGCCAAAAGTATGATGCCCAACGTGCCAGTATTTATGCAGCCCGTGGTAACGCTTACAATGCAATCAATAACCAGGCGACAGGTAGAGGCTTAGCCTTTAGTGGTATACCAGCCCATGAGCAAGCCCGACACGAAGCCGAGAAGACGCTCCCCGCCTTGATGCAAGCCGACTTTCAGCAAAACGATGAAGGTATGCAACTCCAAGGACGGCTAGCTGATCTAGACAAAGAGCTACGTACAAATGCCCTGGGCCGCGTAGACCGCCAACAGGATGCGCTCAATAGCTGGAATCAAATGCTTGCAGGACAAGAGTTTACTGCAGGTGAGAATGAGAAGAATCGGAACTTTCAGCGTAGCGAACGTGAGGCAACTCAAGCATTTACAGCTAGTCAGAACGCCATCAACCGCGCCCAGGCGGTAGCTGCAAGTGCGGCCCGCTACTCAGGTGGCGGAGGTGGAGGTGGCCGCGTAAGCTATGCACGAGGAGGCAGCGGAGGTGGAGGCCGAGCTATCAACCCTAACGCGGCAGCTCAGGGTATTATTGCAGGCGCTATTCAAAGCGGCCGTAATATTAGCCCTGCGATATTTCAGCTAGCTCGTGACGCGTACCGAAGCGCAGGCGGCAATACAAGTCAGTTTGCAACTGATTTCTGGAAATACGTGCCCCAAAACCAACGCGGAGGCAACGCATGGAAAGCATATTACTATGGATAAGAGAGGAGAAATAAATGACTGAAGACGAATGGAAGCAAATCTACGGTGGGCGATGGAGCCAAGTTCGTGCCGACGATGAGGGTAACCGCTATGATAACGGGTGGAATCCTGACAGCTCGCTAACCTATGAGGAAGAACAGAAGCAACAACAGGAACAGAAACGCCAAGAAGAAGAAAAGAAAAAGAAAGAGGAAGAGGAAAAGAAGAAAAACGATTGGCTAGGTAACGGCCTTAAGTGGATTGGCGATACCGCTAAAGGCGTAGGCGCTGGTATTCAGCAAGGCGCAGGGAAACTAGCTAGCGCAGTAGTCGATACAGGTGAAGCGGCAGCTCTTGCATCTAACCAGATCGTTAATGCATTCGACCAGGACGCCAACGCGAAAGCCGGCAAGGCCATTATGGACTCCGCAGAAGGTGCCCGTAAGTGGATACGGGACCAAAAGGATATTACTGGTAAGAATATTGAGGACACAACCAAAGCTAAGGAGGCTGGCGACAGGATCGGCCAAGGTAAGGGCGACGCTCGAGATTGGGCAACTATTACTGGTGACGCTATTGACGCAGGTAGCACTCTTACTGGGTTTATCAACCCTACTCGTCTGGCAGTAGATGGCGCTGAGCTTACAGGTAAAGCACTAGCTGGCCAAATTGCTAAAGAGGTAGCCGCTCAAGGTGGTGCAAATGCAGCCCAAGGTTTTCTCCAAGAGTATGGCAAGACAGGTGATATTAATAAGGCCTGGCAAAAAGCCGGCGAACAAGCTGCCACTGGCGCAATCTTCCAGGGTAGCCTCGAAGGTTTAGGCTATGGCATCGGCAAACTCCGCGGCAAGGGCGCAGAAGACCCGAATCTACGCAGCGAAAGTGACGCTGTAGAACCCCCTACAAGCGCTAAAACTAGCGAAGATGAGTTAGATATCAACTCGAGTGGCGCAAGCCACCAGAACGCCTCTCAAGAGCTTATAGGCGATATTTCTACGCTGCCTACTAGCCGCTATGAAGGTTTAAGTAATGAAGAGCTAAACAAAGCCAGCGCGCTAGACCCACAGAACAAAGAGATTAACGCCGAACTATACCGCCGGCAGTCAGAAGAACTAAAAGCTCAACGTGAAGCTGAATCTCTTAATCGTGAACGTAACCCATTAGACGATATCAACGACGAGGTGAACGGCCCGAAGAGCCCTGAGGAGATCGCTAAGCTTAACCAAGACCTCAAGCCAGGTGAGACACCTAAAGGCCTCACCGAGCAAGAGAAGATGGCTTATGAGGCAGACTCTGAATTTCGTAAGCAAGTTGATGAGAAGCTAGCCCAAGCTCGTAAGGGCTTCGAGAATAACGGTCTGCCTAACGATAGTAAAGGCGCAGAAGAATACCTCAAGAGGCTAGACGAGGGCGCTACTGATATTCTACATGATGCTTTCTATAAAGCACGCCATGACGTTGAGTCTATCGGCCAGATCCTTGGTGACGAACAGATGCCCAAAGAGGTGCGCAACGCAGCTGTGCAAGCAGCTGACATGGGACGTGAGATCGATGCTAAGCTTGAAAACTTGATGAACGACAACACTTATAATCAGGCACATGCTCAAATGGATGCAGCCTATAAAGAGCGACTCGCAGCCGTTAATGATATGCCTGGCCCACGTCAAGAGATTGAGCGCCAACGCTTAGATGAGCAGTATACTAGGGACTTGCAAGAGCTAGAGGAGACTCGCGCACGTGACCTTCCTCAGGTGCAAGAACTTAATGCGATGAAGCAACGGGTGGATGAGCGCGCTCAAGAGATCGTAGCAGATACTAACGAGCTGATCCATAGCGACCCAAAGACATTCCGTCAAGTAGATGAAGCTAAACTTGCAGAACATCGCCAACTGGCTGAGCAGAACCTTGCTGAGGCTAAGAAATATGACGGCAAGACTACATATGCATTACAGGAGGTCTCAAAGACTCAGAACCCAGAGGAGCTAAAGATTGCCCTTGAACGCAACGGCGAGACTCTTCGTAAAGAGTTGGCTAACCAGCTAAACATCAAGGATCTTGAACATGCCAAGGAGAGTATTAGCAAGATTTCTGATACTCAGATGGCTCTAGCTCGTATAACTTCACCTAGTGTGATATTTGATAAAGGTGGACTCAACACTGAACGCGCCGGGCTATTTAGCGAGGTGGTGAACGGTACAGGTAAGGCAGCTGTAGCCAATGAAGAGGTAGCAAAACGGCTTGGCGATGTACAGAAGATGCTTGGTAAAGATGCCCATAATCGTGAGGTGCTAGACAACCTTATCGATTACTGGGAGGGTAGGCGCAAAGACTTCAATATCCCCGGGCATGAGACAGCCGCTAAAGAAGTGCGTCAAATGCTTGATGAGGTCAAGCCCTGGCTAGAAGAGAATGGCTTTGGCACTATTAAGGAGTTTTACTTCCCTCATATGAGAGAGCATGACCCTCAGGGCCTAGCTAACCTGTTTGATGAATCGCAGCTGGCTAAGGGTGAGCTTGGCATCGGTTCGCTTAAGTCACGTAAGAAAGGCGACGAGGAATACAGCCGCGACGTCTGGAAGGTGCTTGGCACTTACTTTGACGGTATCAACCGCGCCAAGTATATCGAGCCGTCACTCCGTAAGATTGAGAGTGTGAGCACCCAGCTTAAGTTGGCGTCAGCAGAGCATAAGAACTTTGAAGCCTACGCCGGATTTCTAGATAACTACATTAACCAGATTAAGGGCAAGAATCAAAGCAATATTGAGAAGGCTTTCGACTCTCAGTTCGGCCATAACGCGTTTAAGAAATCAACCGGTGCTATCCGGGCGGTAAATGCAATGGCTACGCTTGGTTTGTCTCCACTTACTGCACTACGCCAGATTACCCAGGAGATCGCTACAGTTGGTAACCTTAACCCTAAGTGGGCAGGTGTCGGTATAGTGAATGGTGCACGGATGCTTGCAAGTAAAGAGGGCCGCAAAGAGCTTAAACTCTCCGGCGTCCTTGATGAGGGTACAGGCCTTAAAGACCTTAATGGTTTAACCCAAAGTAAGGCCGGCAAAGCGTTCGACAAAGCGTCTGATGGCTTAATGTCGATGGTGTCTACAATGGACAACATCATGCGCGCTCAAGCCTACGCCGGCGCTAAAGCTAAAGGGCTCAAACTCAACGGCGCTAAGTGGGAGCGATGGGCTAATGAAGCTGGCCTAACTGGTCAAGCCGCCCAAGACTTCGTGCAAAAGAAAGCGATGGAGTACGGTACTAAAGCGACAGTTGATACTCAGTTCATTACTAGTAAGGTAGATGCACCTGCAGCCTTTAACGGGCCTGGTATGCGTACTCTTACCCAGTTAGCGACATTTGATGGTAAACAAGCCGGCTTCCTTATTCGTATGGGTCTCAAACCTATTAAGGACGTAAAGAACGGCAACTACCGACTAGCCGCTAATGATATGGGCAAGCTTGTTGCAATGGGCGCTACCGCATGGGGTGTGCAGGCAACCCTCGGCCAATTCATTGGTATGAAGGAAACTGACCATATCCCATTCTACGACCAAATCCAGGCCTGGACAAACATCGAAGGCAAGGATGAGAAGAGCTACGAGCGTGACCAGAAGAACAAATTCCGTCGCTCACCTGCAATGACCCTCTTATTCGGCGATGGCAACAAAAATCCAGGACTTCTCGGCGCACTAGCTAAGAAAGATAAAGGCGAAGGCATTAAAGAGTTTTGGGACAAGAACTGGCAACTTATAGTACCGGCCGGTACGCAAGCTAAGCGCACAACTGAAGGCCTTAAATCAATAGAGGAAGGTGTTGTGAAGAACGACAAAGGCAATACTCGCTTTGTTCAAAACCAAGACCGAGGCAATGCTCTTAAGGCGGCAATCCTCGGTAAGTACACTACTGAGAATGGCCAGAAATGGCTTAAAGAGGGTAGCTTCAGTGCAGTTAAGGAATCTCAGCAACAAAAGATTGAGAGCTTAGACTCATCAAAGGCCCGCGAGCAGGCTACCGAGTACTTCCAGCGCACCAATAAGATACCTAACCGTAAAGAGGCTTACGACAACGCGAAACAAGCATTGCAAGAGGGTAATCGCAATAGAGCCCAGTCCATTATCAATGAGTATAATAGCAAGGTGAAGGGGGCTTACGACGGCTTTGAGTTGACGAGCGAACAACGAAAGGCTGCAGCCCAGCGCGAAATACAGTTGAACCGAGTCGTCAAGTCCTCTAAACAAAAACATAAGCAAAAATCTGGATGGTAGAATTGTGGCAGAGAATGAAACAATGAACCGTTGGGAGGTCAAAGAAGCCATTCAGCAGGCTATAGACCTCCATGAAACCCGCAAAGCTGCGACATATGTCCCGGTCTACGCGCTCGACCTATACAAAAAAGACATTGAGGCCCGAGTAAAAGACCTGGAAGACGACGCAGCCGAGGCAAGAGATAGAAACCGTTGGCTATTCAGGCTCGTAGTAGGTGCAGTGATTACATCGTTTATACCGATACTCATCGCCCTACTCAGCCGAGGCAGTGGGGGGTTGCTGAGATGACTACTATTAAAACGACAATACGCTGGCTCCAACGAGATAAACTGTTAAAGATATTGTCTTTAATGATGGTACTCAGCTTGGTTTTTAGCGGCTATACACTGTTTAAAAGCCTCACCCTCGAGCCGGGCCAATCGGTAACTATCTCGGGCGGAACTAAGGTAGAAAAACCAGTAACTAGTATTACTAATGCCCAGGTCGACAAAAACGGTGACCTCGTCGTCTATTACTCAAGCGGCGAGTCACGTAATGTTGGCCAAGTGCTAGGCTCTAATGGTAAGGATGGGAGAACCCCCTCAAATAGCGAGATACAAGTAGCGGTTAAAGCTTACTGCTCAACTAATAAATGCTCCGAATTCCCCACTAGCGCCCAAGTAATGACAGCAGTGGCTAGTTATTGTGATGGTAGTAAATGTAAAGGCACAGATGGTAAGAGCGCGAGCGATGATCAAGTCGCTTTAGCTGTTGCTAAATATTGTGCGAGCGGTAAGTGCAAGGGTGATACTGGCGCAGCTGGGGTTGATGGCGCGAACGGTACTAATGGAGTAAACGGCCAAAACGGCGCGGATGGTAAAAGCCCTGTACTTAACTGTGTAGACATAAAAGACGACTCAGGTAATCAAACATCTTGGGTGGCCTGGAAATATGAGACCGAGCAAGACTCGGCCTATAGGCGCATGTACAAGATAGCTGGTGACTCTAGTTGTATAAACATTTAGGAGAATGAATGGCATTAGCAGCTAACGCTCAAGATTGGGCAAGCCAGCGCATTGGGATCTTCTTCCCAGCTGGAGAATCAGACAATAGCCAAGGCTATTTAACCGGGCAATGCGTGAGCCTCATTAAGTGGTTCCTCGCTGAGATGTGCGAAAAAGTGCCGTCTCCGTTTGCCGCTCGTGGACATGCAAAAGACTTTGGCGAAGCACTTGTAGCGCAAGGCATTGCTGACCGAGTAGGCGACCTTAAGCGGGGCGATATCCTTGTCTGGCCCTATGACGGTGGCGGTTATGGCCATATCGGGGTTTACATGGGTGACGGTACTGTCTTTGAAGAAAACGTAGCGCCAAGTGGACAGCGCGCTGCTAACTTCGGTGCAGGTATTGTATACGCCGCTGACGTCGATCCATTAAACGCAGGTTGGCGAGTAGGTGGGTATAACATCTATCGTGTCCGTACTTACGTTGAGAATATCGTAGCTCAGCGTGACCGTAGTGATGAGATCAACTTCCTCAATGGTTTGTATCGCCAAATCCTTGACCGCAACGTTGACGAGGGCGCTATTGCTCACTACCTCAAGCAGATTGATGCAGGGTGGAACTGGGAACAAATTAAGCAAGATCTCCTCTCCTCAACTGAAGGGCAGCAAGTACAAGCCCGACGTGTAGAAGAGGCTAAAGCTAAGGCCCGTGAGCTACAAGCAGCTTTTGATAGTGAGACTAATGAGATTAAACGTCTCTACAAAGAGACCCTCGAGCGCGATGCAGATGAAGGCGGCATTGAACATTACCGAAACCAAATCCGCAATGGCTGGAACTGGCAGATGGTAGCAGATGACCTACGACAGAGTGATGAGTATAAAGAGTTGCAACGGATTAAAGAGACGCCGACTCCTGAAATTCACCACATCGAAGATCGCGCCGCCGCGCCTGAGCCTACACCAGAGCCAGAGGTTGAGCCAGAAACGCGCGTAGAGCCCTCTGATAGCCCAGTAGAGAGCGCTAAAGACGAAGATAGTACAACTATACTAAAAGATATTAGAAACCTCTTACAGAGCCTACTAGAGGCCTTTAAAGGTATTTTAAAGAAGGACTAATCATGGAAGCATTGAACCTATTTATTATCCCTGCAATTGTTAAGGCATTTGATATGCTTAATAAGAAAGAATGGGGTGGGCTTGGTAAGCTCATCCTCGCAGTCGCCACCGGCGCAGCTGCTGGGTATCTCGGCTTTCAAGGTCTTGATATCTATAGCGGTATCGCACTTGGTCTGCAATCGGCAGGTATTGTCACTGTCGCAGCTAAGGCTAGCAACAAATAGAAAAAGCCCCCAGTTATTGGGGGCTTTTCTTATTGAGCATCTCTTTTAAAGATGGCGAGGTCAAGCAGGTGCTTCTGGTACTCATCCAATGCCTTACGCTCTGCAATGAGTAGTTGCTCTTTATTAGAGAGTAGCACATGTTGGCGGGCAAGCTCAACCGAGTCGGCGTTTGACTCCTCGAGTACTTCAACCCGGGCTTTGCACCATTTGAGCTGCTCAACCAACTTGGCGTTGTCGATTTCAAGGTTTTTAATCCTGTTCTTCAGCGCCTTGTCGACTACGTTTTTCAAAATATTCATCTGCAATCTCCTCGATGCGTTCGTTACTTATATATTCAGTCATTGAAACCTACCACTAATGTTGGGCACTTAAACTTTGTCGCGTCGTTAAAGTTATCCACGATAGCATACTTGAGGTCAGTCTCTTTAGGTATTTCCCTTGCCCAGTAGCCGATGGGATCCTCGCCGTAGTGCTGGCGTACTTCATCGTAAGGGAATCTCCGCTCATCTAGGTCTTTGATAACACTACCGTCTGGGTCGTCATCTACGTTGTAAACCGACACCTGGTAGTCGTGAGCCATCAATATCGCCGCGATATGCTCAACGGCTGGGTTGGTTGTTGTTCGATAATCGATTAATACTGTTTCCATACTAGCTACATCCAAAACATTGAAATTTCTCGGCGGGGTCTACAATCTCGCCGTTCACTATACGCCGCTGTTTATTATTAGTCTCAAAGTGTTGCTGCGCCTCCTCAATAATCTTGAGTTTCTCCTCGATGGTTGTAGCCTCCTCTAGGCGCTTGGTTAGTTCTTGTTTATAGGTCATTCAATCGATCTCCTACTAGTTTAGCATATCCTGCAATATCGATATAGCTGTCTGCGTAATAAGGGTCACCGTTAACGATACGGCCAAGTTTATGGGCAATCATCTCTAGTGTCTCCTTAATATCATCGTCAAGCTTACTAACATCGACATTACCATTGCGCTGCAATGCGCCATATAGGATTGCCTTGATACCTTGACTAACCTCGGCGTGGCCCGGGTAGTCTCCGTAACGTTTACCTCGCTCAGCTGTTACATCGTCAATATTTGTCATAGTGTCTCCTTTACGTCTGCTACTCCTTGCTCATATGGTTCGCCGCCAATAAGGACAGTGACAACTGCTAGCGTAATCATCACCCCGTAGGCAAGAAACGCCAATACTGCAACGGGAAATGCGAGAATAACACGTACATATTCAATTAATGTTCGTATCATAAGAAGAAGTCCTCCTGTTTAAATTGCTCCATTGGGTCAGGCTCTGCGCCCTTCATAAAGTAGTCTAGCTCATAGCCCAACTGCTTCTCTATCTTAGTAAGACAAGTAGGGCAGATAGTCCAGGCATAGTCCCAGCTTATAATCCAGTTAGGCGGCAAGAAATCCCGATCCGTTAGCTCCATCTCGCCGCAAACATAACACTCAACATCTCGGCTTAAAGGAGTTTTATTGCTATACATTAACCAATCTACCCTCCTTCTTTACACTAGCCTCACTCGACCAGCCGCCGCAATGTAGGCACTTGTAACGTTGTACACGGCCTGAGCGCTTACGGTAGCTGCCATCTTTACGAATATTGTCACTGCCACATTTAGGGCAGATACCATCAATACCTGTATGGTCGCCAATATTGGGGTGGTTATGGATCCATGGGCGCAGCTCAGCATACAAGCCGGCAAGCACTTCAACGTCTTTATTGTTATACTTCTCCATGGTCGCCCACGCCTCCTTGTCGTTCTTGATAAGGCAGTTATACCAAACATCTGCGTAAGTGGACTCAGTCTTACCCTCCCCTAATAGTAGTTCACCGAGACTATTGAGGCTATTACTATTAAAGCGTGCAACTGACCGCGCAACTTGTAAGGTGTCTACTGTCTTATATGGGCTAGGCGGCGTAAGGTGATGACGGATAAACATCGCATTGCTTACCTTTTGGTCAAACCTCCGGCCGTTATGGGCTACGAGAATGTCTGCTTCATCAAACAACTCCCAAAGCTTTTTAACTACCTTCTTCTCGCCCATATCTCTCTGGCTTACATGGTGAATGTCCTTCTCGCCAAACCATTGATATGAGAAACACATAATCTCGGGGTCTCGCTCAACCTTTAGCACGTTAGTTTTCCACAAGCCATACGTCCAGCCAAGGGTCGCGCTTACTTCCAGATCGTAAATAAGGATCTTGGGTAGTGGACCAAACTCTTGCTGGCTAATCTTCGTCAAATTCTGCACAAAGCTCCTCCAACTCTATACTTGATAGTCGGCTATTAACTAGCCAAATCTCCGCCTTGTCAGCGGGCTCATACTCCATTATGGGTATATTCACCCTCTTCTCCTTCCTTTATATCCCCGCCAGCTTTAGGCTAGCATCTGGACTTGAACGGCTCTATTCGCCGGAGCCGTAGACGGCAGACCCTTCTTCTCATTGTAGAGGGCCATTCACTCACCTTAACCGCGGAGATAACGTTGGCACAAATGCGTGCCTCCCTAGGGTATTAATAAGCCGAGACACAAGGTTATGAGCCAAAGCCTCGGTAGGCTGCATCTTTCTTGACATTTAACTAGCTCACTGGCTAGCACCTGCGGTTCTTACCTCGGATTGCTATCCGAGCGCGAGTCGCAGACTCACCACCAGCGTTTAGCCTGCCACGCGGCCCAGGCTTGTGCCCAACCACCGTAGCGACCCTTGGCATAGGCGTCTGCACCCCGGACGTGGCCAGCGATGTTACCTGTACCGCCCCACTTACCGCAAGGCAACTCCTGGAAGTAGGCACATGCCCCACCATTAGGGTTTACTGCGTTAGGGTTGCAGCTTGACTCCTTCTGTGCAATCTGTAGCGCAAAAGGTAGATCGGCCTGTGATATACCATTAGCAAGCAGGATCGAACTAATGGCTTGGCACCCAGCTGGAGCGGCCGCTTGTACGACAGCTACTGGCTGTGGTGTGGTCTTTGCAGCTTCTTTAGCTTGAGCTACCTGCTGAGCTTTAACCTCTTGGGCCTTCTTCTCCTCGGCGGCTTTTGCCTCTTGCTTATTCTGCAAGCTGACTTTTAAACTTTGGTTTTCCTTTGTGAGGTTCTCGGCATTCTGCCTTGTCTCGCGCAAAGATGACTCAATGGTCGTCTTCTCTTTTTTGAGCGATTCTACGGCCTTTGAG
>JAUMZX010000263.1 GCA_030527905.1 Cardiobacteriaceae bacterium | reverse complement strand
TATCTAAGTCAGCACAAGCAAATAAGCTCATCGAACTATTTGTGGCAGATGTAACGGCGAAAAAATCAGCAGATTTGACTGGTATAAACAAAAATACCGCCTGCTATTATTTTTACCGTTTATGATGACCCATTTATAAAGACAGCCCGCATTTGGAAATATTGGAAGAGAAAACGGAAATTAACGGAAGTTATTTCGGATTAAAATATCAAGATAAACCCAGCCTTCGTTGATTGCCGGGACTGCCTATACCTTGCCAAGCGGCGAGGCAGAATTGGAGAAGGGCATTACTAGCTTGATCGCCTATGGCACCCCTTTTATTGCTAACTCAGACTTGCCGCGCAGTTTCGAGCTGAATGCTGAATTAAACCAAGCAGACCCATCCACCTTTTTTGGTGGCAGCGAAAAGGGTTATACCGATTATCCGTTTTTAGATTGATAGAAGAGTGAATTACCAAGTATTATGCCTAATTTGTTGGCCTTTAAATTTAGAATGATAGCAATAAATACCCGCCATTCTCTACCTCAGTTAAGAAAACAAAAGTACCATTTAATATAAATGGTGCTTTTGGGATTAAGCTGATGTGGTTAGCAAACATACCGTGTTTTTTGTGTTGTAGTTTACTTAAGCACATCAAATCGAGCCGATAAAGCAGCTACTGCAAATTTATGTATCAGCTCGCTAGGTGCTGAACAATAATTAGCCAAAATACGGACTTGATAAGGCTCAGCTTCTGGAGATAATGCTGTATGTGTAATGCAGTTTTGTGTCATCATGCCGCATAAATCAATTTGCTCAATATGGTTTTCCTTAAGAATTTTTCCCAATTCGGTTTGAAAAAACGAATCTGCATAACGTTTTATGACCACAGGGCTATGTACCAACAATTCTGCTACTAATGGATAAAATGCGACTCCTTCACCATTTGCACGAAACAACCAAGCATTCGGATCGGCTGAAATGTGCTGTATAGCAATAACCATCTGACCTTCACTTTTTGCTTTATTTATTCGCTCTACGATCCGTTCAGCTACAGCCTCGGCATCCCACTGAGGAAAAGCACCGCCAGTAAAATAATCGTTTTGAACATCAATCACAATCAGAGCACTTTTCATTTCAATATCTCCTGTGTTAATAACTATAGGGTATTTTAATATAACGTTAACAGCAAAGGCAAAGAATATGGTTTTAAGTCAAACATAAAGGTGAATATCATTAAATCCCCGTTACTGAGATTTTATTAGAATCAAGATAATTATAGTGTAGGGTTAATTGCAGAGGTAGCATTTATTTTACTAATAAAGCCTGTATGAAATCTTCAGGCAGGCTTTTAACGATTTAATGATCTTTGTTGTCTATTTATTAAGCAGAGCCGATTTAAAAACAATCAGCTTTCGATATAGTTACATCTTTGTAATTTTCTGAATACATCAAATATGGCGTTTAATGGGCATATATTTTGTAATGGCGCACAATTCTGAGTATTCTAAAATGCTGCGGCATAGG
>JAUMZX010000262.1 GCA_030527905.1 Cardiobacteriaceae bacterium | reverse complement strand
GTTGTGGATGTCGGGGTAATGTAAAGCAGTTTGGGGACCTTTTGCAAAGGTCTCGGATTATGAGACCATTCGAGAGGAAATAAAAAAGTATTGCGAGATGGGCAAATTGTTTAAATGGCCCTGACTGTAATGAAGCAGGGATGTTTTAAAATAAATGCGGAATAAATAAGTGTAACGTGTAGCCGGTGCCATCGGCAGAATAGACACTTATACCTATACGGATTTGACCTCAAAAAAACCAGTAGGATAAAAATTTATCTTATCTTTCCTCTCTCAAAGACAGTTTGATGCATACCATAAAAAAGCTAACAGAACGCTAACTGGAAAGAAAAATCACACAATTATCCATATCGTTACTTGAAAAATTATGTAGCCACCCCAAAAAGACCATTGACAACAAACAGCGCTCCTGACACAAACGCTTTATTTCCGCATAGATACAGCATAAAGCGCGAAAATCCCATACTCTATAACACCTTTATTGCTCTCCTATTTATTTAATAACTGACATACAAATATCAGAATCAACCAATACAAGAAAATATTCACTCATGACTAAAAAAATGATTAGTCTTGGGTTTGTCCAAAAATACGATTTAAAATCGTAATACATCATCGTAACCTTTATTTTTACATAGATATCATTACGACAATATTTTTTTTTGGAATTTAGTTAATGTTTTTCCAAATAGATATTAATGCAAATCAAAAATACACTAGATAAATCACCCACCTCGGATTTGGTGTCATCGCTTATCCCCAAAGTATTCTGAATAATGAATGAAGCTTGCATTGGTATAATATTGACATTAACTACATCTAACGATAAACCATTACATCTGGATCTAGCTTGCTGATTGAAAAAAAATTCAAGATTCTAAATTCTTGTCGCTAACTTTTTTAGAAGATAGCGAGAACGTGTCGAATAAATTATTTTTGATGTTCAATATGCTTTCTTCAGATAGATTCCGTAGTTTATCTTTCATTGAGTCATAAAGCTGTTTAAATTCTTGTTCGGATAGATTCTCTTGTTGCCAACTAGCAACGAAATGGTTCAGTACTTCAGAGGCATCGTTACTCATGATTTGGTCTTGGAAAAAGATAGCAAGTGGCCGTAAGTCCCCAGAAAAAGCGCTATTACATGACACGTACCACTCTTGCTGGTTGTATTCAGATAAATTATCTAAACGCAAGGACTGCCCAAATTCATTCACCATTTGTTCCATAAAGATACGAGTAGTGCGCCCATTACCTTCACGGAAAGGGTGCGCATAATTGATAAGATTAAATATCTGAGCAATGGTAATAACAAATTCATTTGTACTTTTACTATTAACAAGTTTTTCTTTCAATGCAGGAATATGAATGGAGAAGATGGAATCAATCTCTCCAGGAGTTGCAAAGACGATACCATGACCCTGCATACCGACTTGGCGGACATGACCAGCAACACTACTAATCTGTAAGAATTAATCGCGTTGTTTACACTTTTCCTTTTTGCATGGATGCCCAATT
>JAUMZX010000261.1 GCA_030527905.1 Cardiobacteriaceae bacterium | reverse complement strand
ATCAAACGCAAAGCAGGACTTTGAACCCTTCCTGCACTTAATCCTCTGCGGATTTTCTTCCATAATAAAGGAGAAAGATTAAAGCCCACCAGATAATCCAAAGCTCTGCGTGCCTGCTGCGCATCCACCAAATTAAAGTCCAAGCTGCGCGGATGCTGAATGGCTTCTTGCACCGCTTTTTTAGTTACCTCATGAAATACGACACGCTGCGGCTGAATATTTTTCAAACCGCGTTTACTTTTCAAAATTTCCCACAAATGCCAAGAAATCGCTTCCCCTTCTCTATCTGGGTCAGTTGCCAAATAAATGTTTTCCGCTTCTTTTGCGGCGGCCACAATCGCATCAACATGCTTACTGTTCTTCGCGATAATTTCATATTTCATTGAGAAATCATGTTCCGGATCAACTGCTCCGCTTTTCGGAATCAAATCCCGTACATGCCCGTAAGATGCCAACACTTGGAAATCCGATCCAAGGTATTTCTGCATGGATTTCGCTTTGGTTACCGATTCGACAATCAAGAGGTTTTTTGTCATTTATATTGCTCTCTATTTTGAAGTCACTATTGTGTATTCAGACAGGCATTTTTCGCTTGATGCCTGCCTGAAACATGGATACTGAAAAATTATTTTATTTTTAATGCATCGTTGCTGCGCCATGTAATGCCATCATAAGGTCATCACCAATTAAAACGGGCAATTCGGTTCTGTTCGCCCACAAAACCAATAATGCCAACACCTTCGCCATATCCACCGTAATTTCTTCCGAGGGCATAGAAAGCAAAGCATTTAATACAAATTCACGCTGCCCCGCATCAATCGCTTCTTCTTGCTCCAAATAATGTAGCAACCCTAACACTTCCCGAGGCAAAACTTCCAATTCTTCATAACAATAAACCCGTAACGACCGTCCTCTAGCCTCAGAAGCAAAAGTCATTTGAGGCTGATTTTCCAGTGCTTCCAGCAGCATCAACAAATTGCCGATTTCCGCATCACCAAAGCCAGCTTCTTCCAACAACATGCCTAAATCACTGGGTGGAGGACAAGCATCAAAATCCCGAAAATGTTCAATTAAAAAAGCAATTACATCTGCCATATTGTTCCTTAAATAATTCCGTTTAACGGCCACAATCCCTATCCTACTAAGATTCTTTTCTAATTCGTTGATAACGACCGCCGGGCATTGCCGATACCAAACCGGCAAGTTCCATTTCCAGCAACAGTGCATATACATCAGCTGTCGCCA
Source organism: Cardiobacteriaceae bacterium (assembly GCA_030527905.1). Taxonomy (GTDB): domain Bacteria; phylum Pseudomonadota; class Gammaproteobacteria; order Cardiobacteriales; family Cardiobacteriaceae; genus Cardiobacterium. Next base: position 284 of record JAUMZX010000261.1, on the reverse strand, counting down.
AATCAAGCCTGTCGGCCAAACTGTCCGGATGAACAGGGTCATATCCCATTTGATGAAGCAAAACTTCTGTTCCGGCCTCCTCTTCCCCTTTCAACTGCGATATGTTAACAGCCTGCTCCTTTGGTTGGCTCAGCATTTCATGTGAAACTTTGCTTGTAGAAATCAAGCCATCATTTTTTATAGAATATGACGACATTCCGTTTTTTTGCAATAGCCGAGGACATTCCTGCAAAATATCCTCTAAATTTTCCACCAATTTGGCGCCTTCTTTAATCAATTTATGG
>JAUMZX010000260.1 GCA_030527905.1 Cardiobacteriaceae bacterium | reverse complement strand
GCACCACAGCATCGCTATACAAACCCTCACCCTGAGAAACAGCCCCTGTGGTCGTCTCAGCCGAGGACCGTCGCCCACCTCCCATAGAGGTGGGCGTTTTTCGTAGGGCAGAGATCCGTGCCACAGCCCGGAGTCTTGGGCTGGCCAGCTGGTCGAACGGCCGGTTGAGCAGTGCTTCCAGGCAGACATCGCTACCGGTGTCCGCCACACGGACAGAGTAGGGCGCCTCATCGGCTCGACGTGTTGGCTCGTCACCGGCATCGTCTGCCTCACACTCACCGCGCTCTTGCTCATCACGTCCACGCTGTCCATAAGGCTCGTCACCAGCACCCTTCTTACTGTCATCCTCATCCTGTAGGCCATCACCACCGTCGCCAGGCAGGATGACCCGCCCATCCTCATCCACCGCCGGGTTCACCAGCACCCGCTCGAAGAACACCTGGTTCAGCTGCTTCCGCAAGTGATCCGGTGCCGCCATGTACAGCCGGTAGCAGTCCTCCAGCAGATCCAGCGCCTGCTCCACATGCGCCCGCACCAGCTTGGCATCCGCCTGGTAGGCATCGAGCTGACGCTGAATCCCCGCCAGCTCTCGCCCCAACCGCTCCTGCTCCTCCTTGAGAAGCTCCAGCGGCACTGCTCCACCGTAGTGCGCCTGCAGCAGCCGGCGCCGCTCATCCTCCAGGTTCGTCCGCCGCACCGTCAGCGACCGGACGTTCCGATCCTTCTCTCCCTCGATCCGCGCCAGCTCCGCCAGCAGATACCGCTCAATCTCCTGGCGATCCGTCTCACTGACGTACAGCCGCCGATACACCTCCTGCATCTGCGCCTCCACCACTTCAATGAGCACCGCCCTGAAAGGGCAGTCATGCAGCCGCTGCCGCCTGGCGCAGATGAAGTAGGGGTAGAGCACCCCCTTGCCATTCTTCGTGTTCTGTACCAACAGCCGACTACCACACTGCCCACACACCACCGTGCTCTTCAGGAAGTGGTTATGCATCCGCTCCCGCTCGCCACTGCGATGGGAGCCCAGCACAGCCTGCACCGCCTGCCACGTCTCCTCATCCACCAGCGGCTCGTGCTTGCCCGCATACTCCACGCCCTGGAACTGCACCACACCCTTGTAGTACGGGTGCCGCAGCAACGTATGCAGGCGCCCCTTGGTGATGGGGCGGGCCGGCTTGCTCGGCGTCGCTGGCACGTCCAGCCCCAGCCCTGCTAAGTGCTTGGCTAGCTGACTGACTGTCCAGTTGCCGGTGGCATACTCGGAGAAGGCGAGGCGAAGCAGGGGAGCACGCTGTTGGTCGAGCTCGACCGTCCGGACTTCTCTTCCGTTCTCGTCTCTGGCACGGACGTTCACATACCCCAGCGGCGCCTTGCCCAGCGTCCCGCCATTCCTGGCTTTCTCGCCCATCCCCTTGATGACCTCATTGGCCAGGTTCCGGGAGTAGAACTCGGCGATGGAGCTCATAATGCCGTGCAGCAGCATGCCGCCAGGCGTCTGGTCGATGTTCTCCGACGTCGACACCAGGC
>JAUMZX010000259.1 GCA_030527905.1 Cardiobacteriaceae bacterium | reverse complement strand
AATTATTAATGTTAGATGTGAGCTTTATCAGTGCATAGATTTGGTTTTTTTTTAAATTGAAGTATAATAAAACATAAATAAATTCTTATGCTAATAAAATTTAGAATGACTGCTTTTTATCTAACAAACAACATTCAGGGAAAATCTTTGCCATTTATGTATTAAGCATACAATTTTACACCACAACAAGGAGAGTTTTTAAATGTCTCAAAACGAATACGGAAAATCAGTTTCTAATCGTAAAGTAATTATTTGGGGCACGCTGATCGGTGGTTTTTTCAGCTCGTTGGTTAAATGGGGGTCTGAGGTAAATATGCCTCCACGTATGAAAGGGGAGGTCTCTCCACCGGGAGCTAATATCGATGCGTGGCTGGGTCCCTTAGGTTTTAACTCACACTCTTTGGACTACGTATATCAAGGAATTACCGTTCAGGGTGCAGTTTCGCTGTACCATTGGTTATTTAGCTTTGCATTTGCATTCATATATGTGGCCGGTTCGTATTATTGGCCGAAAATCCGCTTGTGGCACGGCGTATTCTTCGGCTTGTTTACAACTGTTCTTGCTCATGGTTTTTTAATTCCATTGTTTGGCTTCAGAGTGCCGGCCTATGATAACGGTGCTACGGGGTGGCTATGGAACCTTAACGCGGCTGAATTGTGGAGCGAAATATTGGGTCATATCTATTGGGGTGTTTCTATAGAAGTATGCTTAATTGCCGTACTTGCTTATTTTGCTCGCCCTATCAGGGGAGATTGGGTTTCTCGTTAATTTAAAAATCTTCAAACAGGCATTTAAGCATTTATTTGCTTTGAATGCCTGTCTGAAATATGAAAATGGCTTTGTGTTACTTTCTATTTATCTCTTCATTTGAAGAATATCTTAATTAAAAATACTGTCTCTTTTACGCTGAATTAATCACACTCAGTGCCTCCAAGAATTTTAATTACAATACCTCTCTAATTTTGCATGAGCTCTAGTTTCCACTACAAGCGAATAATTTGGCGAAATGCCTAGAAAGCAGATTGGCATGTATTTTCAAAAATCTTTTTTGCAAACCGGTTTGTTAGCCGATATATTTTTATTCTGCAAGAAAAAGGTTAGTTATTCCGGAGCGAGATATTAAAGATTATCGAATTGGCAGTTCTTTCTATATAATATCTATAATGGTTTTAGCATCATTTTCTATCCACCATTTCCTGATAAATCTTTAGTTTATTTGTCAGATACTCTTGATGCACTGCCAGTTGAGTTTGTAACTCCGCCAAATATTGCTGATGTTCCAGCAGAATTTGGTAGCGTTCAACAATAGTTCCATCACCCATATGACGCAAACGAGCATAGTTTTTTATTTGCACCAGCGGCATATTGGTTTCTTTTAAACGCACAATAAAAGCAACCCATTCGGTATCACGCTCGGTATAGCAACGGTAGCCATTGTTATCTCGAATCGGTTGAAGCAATCCTTCTTTTTCATAATAGCGCAAAGTATTGACAGAAAGACCGGTTTGTTTTGAGAATGCTTGAATTTTCATAAATAAGCTGCTTGACTTGGAG
>JAUMZX010000258.1 GCA_030527905.1 Cardiobacteriaceae bacterium | reverse complement strand
TCCTGGAAGCGAGTCGTGAAAGATTGCATGGATATTTCCTATGTCATAAATGAAGATATATTCGATTTGCGGGTAACAAGAATAATTTCAAGCGTTTTTTATGAACAAAGGATGAATGTTTCAGTACTTATTTTGAATCAATCAGATACTGATAGACGACTTTCTTATTAACGTTTTTATGCTTGGCGACAAATGCTGCTGTATCTTTAGCAGAAAGCCCCGCTGTACGTAACTCACTCGCGAATGACTGCCAATCCGCAACTTCCTGCTTATCAGCAGCCTCTAATAAAAGGACAAATTCACCGCGCGCATGATGACTATCTGCTCTTAACCACTGCAGCGCACTCGCAACCGTTTGCATAGTGATTTGTTCAAATTGTTTGGTAAGCTCACGAGTAATAACTAACCGTCGATGACCATCATAAATTTCATTCATAACCGATAGCGTTTCTGCAATCCGGTGTGGCGTTTCAAAGAAGATAGTAGTCAGAGGAGTAAAACTATAATCAGAAAGAAAACGTTGTCGCTCACCACTTTTTGCAGGTATAAATCCAGCAAAACAAAAGCGATCTGCAGATAAGCCGCTCGCAGATAACGCCGCAATAACACTACTCGCACCCGGAATGGGACTAACAATAATCCCCGCTTCATGGGCGATACGAGTAATCAAAGCGCCTGGATCAGAAATAAGAGGCGTACCCGCATCACTAATGAGCGCCACATTAGCGCCTTCTTGTAATCGTTGTAATAACATTTCTGCTGATCCGCGTTCATTGTGCTGATGTAAACTGATTAATGGGCGAACTATACCATATGCATCTAACAAACGACGACTGTGGCGCGTATCTTCGCACGCTATAATATCGGCATCACGCAAAATGGCTAACGCCCGTTGGCTGATGTCACCCAAATTGCCAATTGGTGTAGCAACAACGAACAATACTCCACTCATCGGACTTCCTTATGTTTTTAACCAAATTAGCGCCTCATCTACGTATGGGAAAAGCGGCAGAAAAAAGTGCTGCCGCCTATCTGAAAAGACAAGGGTTGGCCATTGTAGCCAACAATGTCCGTTCGCGGTATGGAGAAATTGATCTGATTGCCCGTGATGGCAATGTATTGGTATTTGTTGAAGTACGCAGTCGAAAAGCGGGAGGCCAAGTTAGTGCTGCTGCAAGCATTACAATAACAAAGCAAGAAAAAATCCGTAAAACAGCGCTTGCTTACCTACAACAGCATTACGCAGAGCTACCTGATTGCCGTTTTGATGCAATTTGTATTGATGGTGAACAGTTGGAATGGCTGAAATCCATTTTCTGAAATATCTACATCATAGTAATGGATAAGAACATATAATATTTTCAAAACTTATAAAAGATAATTATCCATAAGAAATAGCATAAATAACATGTTCTTTATATCCTATTTTATATATAATATTTTTTCTACATTTAAAATATTTTTCCCTAATCTATAAGAATATATTTAATTACATAGAAAACAATAGATAAGATGTAGGAAATCGGAGCGTTGTTTACAGTAATTTGAGAGAATACTGTAATGAACA
>JAUMZX010000257.1 GCA_030527905.1 Cardiobacteriaceae bacterium | reverse complement strand
AAAAATAAAAGCAAACAAATCTCAAAAATGTAAACAACGCTCCGATTTCCTACAGCTAATTCATGTTGCGTTGCAAATGATTCAACGATACCAATCACAACATTTACCGCCTGTGCCATCACATCTACCGAGATAAACTCAAACGGTCCATGAAAATTCTCACCACCGGTGAAAAGATTTGGCGTAGGCAACCCCATAAAAGATAAGCGCGCACCGTCCGTACCGCCACGAATAGGTTCTATGCGCGGTGTAATACCTTGCGCACGCATCACTTTTTCGGCAGTTTCCACCAAATAATAATGCTTCGGTTCTATCATTTCTCGCATATTGCGATAATGTTCGCGGATATCTACCTTTCCACAATCAGCACCATAATCACGCTGCATGTCGGCCATAGTATCCGTCAACATTTTGCCCAAATCCGCTAACTCATCACGTTCAAAACTGCGCAAGGCATAAAGTAGGCGACTTTCTTCTAAAGAACCTTCAATTTTCCGCAGAAAAATAAAACCTTCGCGCCCTTCCGTCGTAGCAGGTGTTGGATGCACAGGTAAACGCGATTGGAACTCGCAAGCACGCTCCCAAGCATTAATCATTTTGCCCTTTGCCGTTCCCGCATGAACACTACGTCCATAGAATGTTACGGTTACTTCGTCAGCATTAAAATTTTCGTACTGTAATTTGCCTAACGGACCACCATCCAACGTATAGGCAACATCAGCACCAAAAGCCGCAACATCAAAATGTTTCGGCCCTCGACCAATTTCTTCATCCGGCGTAAAGCCGATACGGATTTTGCCATGCATAATTTCTGGATGCGCCTGCAAATACTCAACCGTAGATAAAATAATTGCTATCCCAGACTTATCATCGGCTCCCAGAAGCGTAGTACCATCGGTCGTTACCAATAGATGTCCATGTAAACCATCCAAAGCTGGAAAATCACGGGGCGACAGTATTTTTCCTGTGCCGGGTAGCGTAATATCACCACCAGAATAATGCTCAATTACCTGAGGTTTAACATTTTTACCGCTGAAATCAGGAGCTGTATCTACATGCGCTAACAAACCGACAACAGGTACATCTTTATCCGTTGTCGCAGGTAGCGTCGCAAAAAGATAACCTTTATCATCCAAAGAAATATCCTCAAGCCCCATCACCTTAAGCTCGTCCCGCAATAAACGCAGCAAATCCCATTGTTGTGGCGTACTCGGCACACTGTCGCTGCATGCATCAGAAGTAGTATGAATACGGGTATAGTCCAATAACCGGTTAAGCAATAATTTTTGTAGCGACATCATCGTACTCATCATAAACCTTATAAAATCACAGAAGCGAATAGCGTACCACAGCTTCCTATTAATAACTGAATATTCCATATATACAGAAACATACACTTACCAAAAAATATCAATAGACCACTTCACGTCCCAAATAACCGTAAACCAGCCTTTATTTAGACGCGTCTTCGCTCTATTATCTATTTCATCACGACTAACCCTAAAAGACACGCCAAACTTCATATAGCCTAAGAACGTGTTCACAGTCTTCGTAGCAGGACTCCCAAGAAAGCCAAAGCTA
>JAUMZX010000256.1 GCA_030527905.1 Cardiobacteriaceae bacterium | reverse complement strand
AGATACTAAAAAACAATTATAAGTAATTTTTAACAAAATTTGCGCATAAAAAAGACAAGGTATTCAATCCTTGTCTTTTAAAGTATACCGGCGGCCGTCAAAAATTGGTTGAATTAGCTACTAGCTTAAAATAAGAATGGCGGTATATCAAGCACTTGTCACTTTTTCGTTAGTATTCAAATTTTAAAGGTTGACCAAGTTCAATTTTTGGGAGAATAAATTAAGGTAATTAGAATAATTGCTTTCAATTTGTTTTTTGATTGTTAGTCTATTTAAGAGGGGGACTATTCCTTTTATAGGCTATATAAAGCTTGCATTGCGACTTTATTGCTTTTTATGCTATAATAAATTAAATTTTGAATTTATTATAAAGGAGACCCTTATGAGTGGAAAGATAAAGTCGAGTACCGTATCGGCTGGTGCAGCTATTAGTGAGTTAGTCGGTGTAGATACTAGCAATGCAACCAATCAACAGGTCGAGTTTGGTTATACAACTGAGATTTCAGGAATGGAAACAGGTCGGCAAGTCGCAAATCAGATGTTACAAGCCATCAGCGATTTTAGCTCGGCAGTTTTCGTACAAGCTAATAAATTTCCCCAGATTGCTGAAAAGATTGAAAAAAGAGATATTGAACAAGCGCAAAGATGGGAGAGTTAAGCATGATGGCCAAGGATAAAAATGAAGACAAACGCTTGGAGCTGACACAAAAGATTATCAAGGTTGAGCAGAAGGAAGACGACTTCGTGGACTTGAAGAACCGACACGAAGACAGGGTGGCTGAACTCGGTGCGGAATTTAACCAACTGTCCAATGAGATTGAAAACCTGCTCTATGAGTCGCCCCAGCTGGACAATCGCACGGTTCAGGCTATTCAGGATAACCAGGAGCTAAACCAACGAATGAACTGCTACATTGATGAACACTTATCTGATTTAGATGAAAGTAGCAAGCATATTCGTTGGAAATTAGACAATCAGAGAGAAGATTTAATCACAGAAGGAGTCGCCTTCCATGGGAGTAAAATATAGTGCCACAGATTCTGCCCTGCTTATCCAAGCTTTGACCAACAATATCACTACCGCCAACCAAGTTTCTGATAGACTTGCCAGTGGTTGTGACCACTTGATGAGTGCTTTAGATTCGGGAGAATTACAAGGAGCCGCCTCTACAGCAGGGCGTGGTCTCTTTTCAGACATCATTATACCGTCTATCAACAAAATGCAAGAAGCCATTGACGACATTCACGGCGAGCTTACTTCTTACATCGCCGCTGATGGTGTAGTATCAGAATTTGGCTTACTGGACTTGGACCAGTTAGAGATTCTAAAAGTGGTTAAACAGAAACAGCTAGAAAATGTTGAAAGACAGATACAAGAAAACAAGAGTTTTTTAAGTAACGTTATAGCTACTCTTACCTTTAGTGTAGAGAAACTTTGGGAAGATACTTTTGCTCTTTATGAAACTCAAAATCAATTAGAAAAAGATATTAGTGAAATAGATGATAAAATTGATAAATTAAAGTGCTTTGTCAGTCAGGTTTCTCGCTGAAAAGGCAACAGTTTTCTGTACAGATTTTATAAAGTGTATTTATTAAGCGAT
>JAUMZX010000255.1 GCA_030527905.1 Cardiobacteriaceae bacterium | reverse complement strand
TCCGTATCTGAAAGAAGCCCTGCAAACGCGGGGCATTATTATTGAAGAATACGGACAAATAGCCAAGGAACTATACAAGATGGGTCATAAGACGGAAGCGCGCATCATCAGCAAACTGGCGAGGGAAGTGGCCGGACAGTCGTTCAACACACAGGCACAGGATAAGTTCGACCGGTTGGCCGGTAATTCGCGTGCGGTTGAGCAGTTACGTAATCAGTCGGAACAAGATGTACAACGGTAAACAATCCAGTATTGAGACTCGGCAAAAAGATTTAGCTTATCGGTAACGTGAACTGGCTTCGGCCTTATTAGAATTTAAGATAAAATACGATTTTTTCGATTTATAGCAGGATGCCAGAATTCATCTTCATCCCATTTTTCAGGCATACCCATGTGCGCTTTGGATACTAATGGATATTTATTTATCAAGTCTTGTAATTTTTGCGCCCATCCAGAACCTTTACTGATTTTATAAAGTATAGATTGTAAAGCAACCAATACAGGGTATATGCGTTTTTGATAAGAAATATCAGGATTCGACAATTCAACAGGTGTTTCTAGCCAAGAAATTGAATCGGATTTGGGTAACATAAGACTGTGCCCTAACACCCTGTTCCATAAGCGTCCATGATGAGCACAAATATTTCTGACATCATTTAAAGTTTGAAGCCAAGAAGTTAGTACTTTTGACTGTAATCCTAAATCTGTTGCAATTTTCTTTCTCAATTTATTTGGTTTTAATTGATTATATAAATATCTTAATTCTCCAAACGTTAACATTTCAAACATCATCCATGCAGGTGGTAAGGCTGGTTCATCGTATGTTGTAATATAATGTCTTAAAAAATTTTCTTTTCTCAATTTTTGTTGAAGATTACACTTTTCTTCTAACGAAATTTCCTTTCTTTTCTCAATCTTTTTTTCCTCCTCTTTTAAAGAGTTTTTTTCTTGTAATACCTTTTGGTCAATCTTTTTTAAAAAATCCTGATGGAAATTTGAATTGTTATAATATTCTGATTCCATATACCAAAACGCGTTCTTTGTCTCCAAACAAAATTCATTACAAATTTTGGAACGAATAGCTACTTCAATTCTTTCTATAGCATCAATAACCAAAAGCCTTAATTCTCGATCAAATGTATAAAGCTCAAGTATGTTATCAAAAGTCGTTCCTGTTTTAAATTTATGTGTTGTTAATTGAGGATTAAGAGTTGGTTCTTGAAATGGAATGGTGTAAGGTGAAAGACGATAATAACCAATAAAGCTTAAATAATGGTCAGCTTTATTTGTATCATCGATAATTAAGTTACGCTGTTGCCATAGGCGTATTAGTTCTTCGTTATTCTTTGCTGGTTTGTCAAATTTTACCAGTTCTTTACATTTATTCATAGAGAGTTTTGAGTAAGAGAAAACCTGCCTAGTGTGCATTGCCTAAGTAGATTTAGGCTAGAGGCAAGGCAGGTGTGTTGCTAGAGATAATACAATTACGAATTCTTAAAGTAAAGTGAAATAACATGAAAAGTGAAATAAAAAGTGAAAATAATAATTCCCGCAGGAGGGGGCAAGTCGGACTTGGGCTTGGCGTCTGTGTAAGCTGCCGCAGGTGCTGGA
>JAUMZX010000254.1 GCA_030527905.1 Cardiobacteriaceae bacterium | reverse complement strand
TGGATGTCGGGGTAATGTAAAGCAGTTTGGGGACCTTTTGCAAAGGTCTCAATCTTTTGATTGGGCGCTCATTTTTATATAGATATTGAAAAATAGTGGTAGTTTGCTGGTATCTACCTAATAATAACTAAAACAGAATTGTTGAATCAAATATGGATGACGGTGATATTTGGGCTGGGTACATCAGGCGGCCTGGTAGAAAATGCGTTTAATGCGGTATGCTTAGCTATGTTTAGTAAATACTGAATTTCTTATGCCTTAGGTGCTGTGCATATCTACAAATAATTATGGAAATTCACCATATTTAGACTGCTCGCCTTGTGCTGCTGAGCGCAATTTGCTGTCTTTCATCTTGAACCTCCCTAAAAATTAAGGAGGTTCATTACGTTTTTGCTCAATGTATCCACTCATAGACAGAAAGGTGCCATTCTCTTGCTATTCATTGTTGACAAGAGATGATAGATAACACATTGATGTTGCAATGTTATTGTTGCAATAAACGGGCGACAGTATTTATTAGTAAAGGATGTTCTTCCGCTTGCACTCGTGCTTGTAAACTTTTTGCCGTATCGTCTGGAAAAACAGGAACGCGACTTTGGGCGATGATTTCGCCGCTATCAATCCCGCTATCAACATAGTGCACGGTGCAGCCACTTTCTTTTTCACCCGCTTGTAGGGCAGCTTGATGAACACGCAAGCCATACATACCCGCACCGCCAAATTTAGGCAGTAAGGATGGGTGCAAGTTGATAATCTGCCGTGGATATTTTGTTATCAGTTCAGGTGGCAAGATACTTAAAAAGCCAGCGAGGATAATAAGATCGCTTTCTCTTGGGATAGCTGTTAGTAATGCCTCAGTAAAATGCGGTTGTTTGCGATCTACGATGGTAAAAGGCAAGTTAGCAGCTAATGCATGTTGTTGTCCCGCGCAATCGCGGTCTGCTATAACGGCTAGGATGTGGGCAGGAATGATTCCTTGTGCGCAAGCACCAATGAGCGCTTTGAGGTTACTGCCACTACCAGAAATGAGGACGGTGAGATTTTTCATGTGCGTTCCTTATATTGTCGTGTGCGTTCAAAAATACTATGTTACCGCTTTACTCTGAAAAAAACGCGGCGGAATGAAAGCGACAACACCACGATCAGTAAAAGAATAGTGGCATACTTTTTATTCGGGCAACCCATTTTATACCTTGCCAATCAATGAAGAGATGACTTCGTCATGCTCTTTGTAGAGCAATCCAACACGGTTTATGGTGTGAATAAAGGTGCACCCATAGAGTCCATACGGTGTTGCCACGGTTATACAAAGATGCGATGCCTATGCCAATATGGTATGTGCATGCAATTTTTCGTTTTGGTGGCACTAAGTGATCAAGTGGTAAGCGCTTCGTCATCTGTATGCTCTAGTTTCAGCGTAAAAACGCGATGAATAAGAAATGTCTGCTGTATCAATAGACGTAGGCAAAATAAAAAATCACAGCAAAATACACGACGAGACCTTTGCAAAAGGTCTCCAAACCGCTTACATTACCCCGACATCCACAACTCAAACAACATCCCCATAAGCAGCTTCTTCCAGCAAACCGCACAAGCCATGATCAACCGCCATATTGACCGAT
>JAUMZX010000253.1 GCA_030527905.1 Cardiobacteriaceae bacterium | reverse complement strand
AAAAGCAAACAAATCTCAAAAATGTAAACAACGCTCCGATTTCCTACATATAATATAAGCTGTATCTGAACGACTTGAGTGGCAATAATTTATGATCTCAACAGCTATTATTGGTTGCGGTATGTCTGCTCGCACATTTCATTTACCGCTATTGGCAGCTAATCCTGATTTTCATTTAACGGCATTAGTGAGTAGTAAGTCACATCCCGATTTACAGGTGACGCGATATGAGACAGCAACAAAAATGTTGGCGCAATCTGATGTGGAACTGGTCATCATTACGACGCCAAATACTACGCACTATGCCCTTGCCAAAGAATGCTTGCAGCAAGGTCGGCATGTTGTTCTGGAAAAACCAATGGTTAATTGTGTTTCTGAAGGTGAGGCGCTGATTACATTAGCTGCAAAACATAAGTGTTTGTTATCCGTTTTTCATAATCGTCGTTGGGATAGCGATTTTCTTACTTTGAAAAGGTTGTTGCATAAAGGAACATTGGGAGAATTGCGTTTATTCGTGTCACATTGGGATCGTTTTCGTCCAGAAGTTCGTAATCGTTGGCGTGAGAATCAGGGGGAAGGCGCAGGCATTTGGTATGACCTTGGTGCACATCTGTTAGATCAAGTCCTTGTTCTTTTCGGGATGCCTCAGGCTGTAACGGGGCATTGCCGTGCCTTACGTCCTGCTGGTCTGGCTACTGACTATGCGCATGTACAGCTACATTATGATAATTTTGAAGTTATCTTGCATACTTCGCCGTTTGCCTGTGCACCAAATTCCCGCTTTCGTGTTGAAGGTAGTGCGGGGACCTTTGTTCAGGAAGGATTAGATGGGCAGGAAGCGCAGCTAAAAGCGGGGATTATGCCGTATGATGACGCGTATGGCGTTGTACCAAGCACACAATGGGGAACGTTTTATACGCCTGACGGTTACGCCCATAAAATCCCCAGTGAACGCGGTGATTTTCCTTTTTTCTATCGCAATTTAGCTGCGGCAATTCGTGGAGAGGCGTCGCTTGCCGTCAGTACAGAGGCCGCACTTCAGGTGATATATCTGATTGAATTAGCGCAACGTAGCAGTGATGAAGGACGCAGGATCATATTGTAAATACGACTTTATTGTAGCGGTGGTACATCTAATCCTAACCAGACATTATCGTTGTTGTCGCTAATAATAGGACGTTTAATCAGCGTTGGATATTGCTGAAGTAAAGCGATTATTGCGTCTTCACCTGCATTTTCAGCCGTGATGACAGCCTGCTTGTGTTCACGATAGGTGGTGGAACGCTTATTAATTAGCGTTGAGCCAAAGCGTGCCAACCAGTCGGAGAGTAATGCTATTTCAGGCGGTGATTGCCTTAAGTCAATAAATTGATAAGACTTACCATGCGCATCAAGTATAGCTTTTGCTTTGCGAACGCTATCACAGTTTGGAATGCCATAGAGTTTCATAGTAGTTCAATGATGGTTAATGTAGTTTAATTATAGTAGATGAAGAAAATTATTGCCGATCATTATAAAAATGCTATAAATTCATAACAAAGTAAAGAACCTATGTGCTGCGCTTAGAATAGAGATTTATATCATTAACGATTATTTCTATTTTGTTTTTTGTTATACAAGATGAAG
>JAUMZX010000252.1 GCA_030527905.1 Cardiobacteriaceae bacterium | reverse complement strand
AGTGTAGTAAAAAGGATACTTGACCCTATTGCGAACAGCCGTTATTTTGTGCGCCTTTTCTCGCGGAGTGCATTGATGCAGACAGCTTTACGATACGGATTCCTTGCCTTGGGTATGTGGCTGCTCGGAGGATGCGGTTCTACAGCGCCTTATCAGGCTCCTCAGGCGCCCGATATCATGAATGATACTGTTGTGCTTGAATCGCTGGGTAGTGAGACCCGTACGGTTGACGATTATTATGAGTATCCTGAATTGTTCAGCATGACGGATAGCGAAGATAACACCTCATTTTCAGCTGATAATAATGCTCTGCCGCCTGTGCCAAGTATTCAGGCAGAGGATGAAGTTGCTGATCGTGGTGTTTATGATAGCCGCGACGTTAGCATTGTAACCACCTCGCAACCGAGAGTGAGCGCAACGGCTTATAGTGGCAGTATTAAACCATCTCCTAGCGGCAATGATATTACGTCTATTGCACATGCCTATTTAAGCGCGCTTTATCGTGGTGATGGAGAAACAGCTTGGCGCTATGCTTTCGTGCCATACAATCCGCGGCAAAGTTGGTGGGATGAAACGACCGCAAAGGGTGCGCTTCTGATGAAAGCGGGCAGTAGCGAATATTTTGCATCAGAGAAGCAGGGCGTGCGACAAATTGAAATTCCAGCACAGAGTGTTCGTCAGGATGGCAACGCAGCTATTTTGAATGCCCATATTGTTTACGGAAATGGTAGTAGCAGTGATATGAACCTGAGAATGGCCAATCAGGGGGGCAAATGGCTGGTTCCTCAAGAATGATGCGGACGCGGTTTTTGTTATTGGCACTGTGTTATAGCCTGACGTTGAGCGCGTGTGTCAGTTTGCAAGAGCAGAAGGATATGGCAGTAGGGGAATATGCTGAGCATTTTATGAAGGCGTTGGTACACAATGAAAAAGGGCTAGAGAAGCAAACCATAGCGGATATCGGCTTTTTGGATCAACATACGGTCAATAGCGATGAAGGACAGGCGCGTTTGCGTAAGGCAGTGCAGATGATGGGACAATATTTGCGTCAGACTTTTTCTGAAACGAGCATTGATAGTAATAAGGCGATCTTTGTTGCTAAGAAAATGGAAATGAAAGAGCAAGGCGGTGATGAAGAGGCATTGGTTGTACTGCATGCGTTTGAACCGGATAAAAGCCGTGTGGTCGATGGTACGGCCCTTATCACGCGCTGGCGTAAAACAGATGAAGGCTGGAAGCTTGATATGAATCCTTATCTAGATAATTTTCGTAATGTGAAATAGGGTTAGGCGCAGGATTGCGTTCAGCACCATAGATAGGCAACAGCGGGGAATTTTCCCGCTTTTTTATTCGGTTCAGGTTGAATGTAGAGTTGATATCGCGGGCTTAACAAGGGAACTGAAGGATAGCGCTTTACAGCAACAACATTATTCTTAGTTATGAACCTACTGATGGTATTGCCATACTCACAATTGAGCAAAACAAAGGGTTGTGATAAACAGCGATGCGTCAACATTTTGCTAAGGCGTTGTATGCAACAGTGAGAAGCCGCCGTGCAACCGTCAAAGGGATAGGGTGCTATTCATATGACGCCAGCACGGCATATTGGCGCGACAGAGAACACAAAATGAGACCTTTGTAAAAGGTCCCCAAACCGCTTTACATTACCCCGACATCCACAACTCAAACAACATC
>JAUMZX010000251.1 GCA_030527905.1 Cardiobacteriaceae bacterium | reverse complement strand
TATTCTTTCTTTATGCCGGCAGTCGCTTTGGCGGTATCGGTTTAGGCGTCGTGTCCGGTATTGGACTCATCTTTGAAGTCTTAGTACTTCGCATGCCGCCAGGAAAAGCACCAATCGAAGTTATGCTTGTCATCCTTGCTGTCGTTACCTGCGCATCTGTACTGGAAGCAGCAGGCGGTCTGAAATTTATGCTACAAGTGGCAGAAAAAATCCTACGGAAGAACCCTAAATGGGTCACTATCCTAGGACCAATTGTTACATGGACAATGACTATCATGCTTGGAACAGGGCACGCGGTCTATTCCATTATGCCAATTATTGGCGACATTGCCCTGAAAAATAATATTCGTCCAGAGCGCCCTATGGCTGCATCATCCGTAGCTTCACAATTGGCTATTACAGGAAGTCCTGTATCAGCCGTTGTTGCCTACTACCTTGATGAAGTCACAAAAATTCATTTATTCCAAGGTGTTTCGCTGATGAATATTATCGCTATCACCATTTCTGCCACATTCTGCGGCACTATCGCCCTCGCACTCTACAGCCTACGTCGAGGTAAAGAGCTACAGGATGACCCAGAATATCAACGCCGTATGCAAGACCCAGTATGGCGCGAACGCATTCTAAACACCACTAGCACTACTTTGAATGAACAGTTGCCGCCAGCAGCTCGTAACTCAGTGCTACTTTTTATTCTTGCCCTCATGTGTATTGTTTTCGTCGCTATGTATAAGCCAATTCGTACAGTAACCGACTTAGATGGCAAAACTATCGTTATCTCAATGAGCATAATGATTCAAATGCTGATGCTTGGTTTCGGTGGTGTAATCCTCCTTGTAACTCGTACAAACGTGCAAAAAGTACCAAATGGTGTCGTGTTCAAGTCTGGAATGGTTGCCACTATTGCCATTTTTGGTATTGCTTGGATGAGCGACACCTACTTTACCCATGCTATGCCACAGTTCAAAGGGGCTGTTACCGAAATGGTAAAAGAAGCACCTTGGACCTTTGCCTTCGCACTTTTCGCAGTATCTGTACTCATTAACAGCCAAGCGGCCACGGCAAAAATGCTATTGCCTGTAGGGATTGGCCTTGGCATACCTGCTCCAGTGCTCATTGGACTGATGCCAGCAACCTACGCTTACTTTTTCATTCCCAATTACCCATCAGATATTGCAACCATCAACTTCGATGTTACAGGTACCACAAAAATCGGCAAATGGTACTTTAACCACAGCTTCATGGCTCCAGGCTTGATTGGCGTTGCCGTCGCATGTGTCGTTGGTCTTACCTTAGCCAAAATTATCATCGTGCCAAGCATGTGACGCTATCATTTATTAATAACCTAACCATAAAATACCCTGCGCTATCGCAGGGTATTTTTAATTTAAGGTTCTGCTTTTCAGTGGACTTGATATTGCCTTAACTAAAAAATTGATGGATAGCAATTAAAACCGATAATACTCCTTCCGCATAAACAGCGCTGAAATGTGAATACATCCGCTATCATAAAAAAATGAAAATAGAGAATAAAAAGTGCGAAATAAATCTTAAATACACAAACCAAATGATATAACACACTAAACTATTCGTTAGGTCTGCTAAGATTAATCTATCATCCTCATTGAGACCTTTGCAAAAGATCCCCAAACCGCTTACATTACCCCGACATCCACAACTCAAACAACATCCCCTATGAG
>JAUMZX010000250.1 GCA_030527905.1 Cardiobacteriaceae bacterium | reverse complement strand
CGTATTCATCTGATAAATAGCATGATGGTGATAATAATCGCGATCAACCTCGTAGGGTACCGTGCCATAAAGCGCGTCATGCACACGCGGCAAATCAGAGGATAACGCCATTTTCTCCTCCGATATCACACCATACTCCCAACCTTGCTGTTGGAAGAAAGTAATAAAATCAGAAACATCAGCGATGTCCATTGGATGTGAAGCAATAGTCTGTCCACGATATTGATTAAACTGCCCATTAATGGACACCAATACGTCTAGCCCAATTTCATCCAACAAAGCGCGTACTTTTGCAGGTATCGCACAAGGGCTCCGACCTGTCGCGACAGCGACCATGATGCCAGCTTTCTGTAGTGCCCGCAACGCGGGTAAAACAGAATCAGGTAAAAAATTCTGCCATTTACGAAATAAAGTATCGTCGATATCAAAAAAAACGATTTTAGGTTGCATAAACCTCACCTCCAGAAAACCTAACCATCATAACAAAATTACCTCTCCCCTGCCCTCACCAACCATCTAAGATGATGAATAAAGAAACCAAATTTTCCGACAACAGGTACTTTCTGTAAGAACGTATTTAATGGCTGTACGTTTGCTTTACCTAAGATAAAAATCCATTCTTTCCATATCACGTTGAAATAGAATTTTTTGTAAAGAATAAAGAAACTAGGAACAGATAGTACTATGCGGCAATATATCATCCATTCTATCGTCCTCCTGCTGATATATGTCTACCGTCATGTATAGACAAACGCGTCGTGTTAACTGTAAAAGAGTCAGAGCTCCCGAGCACACTGGCATTCATCCTATAATCCCGTTATTCTGTTATCCCGTTTAGCCTTCCTATACCATGCTTAATCTTCTGATCCGTCGAGAAATACGCAACAATTTGCGTAATCCACAATCAATATTACAGCCTGTTTTATTCTTTATCCTAACCATCTGCCTTTTCCCATTAGCAATAGGCGCAGATAATGACGCCCTGACCCACATCGCCTCTGCTGCTTTATGGATTGTGCTACTTCTTGCGGCGCTCCTCGCTAGCGAGCAACTTTTTAATGAAGACTATGCTGACGGCACATTAAGCCAAGATTACATACATCTCGACGAGTTTTGGCAGCTTTTATTGGCAAAGCTCATTACAGCATGGCTACGTTTTGCCTTACCACTACTTGCTGCATTGCCAATACTCGCGCTGATGTTACATATTCCTATCAATCATTGGTTCTCTATTGCGGGGTTACTGGCGCTTGGCAGTTTACCTCTTTTGCTTATTGGCATGCTTGGCGCCGTGCTTACACTGGCACAAAACCACAGCACCTTTCTACGTTTTCTTATTGTAGTGCCGCTTTATATCCCGATACTTATCATTGGCGTTATTGCCACACACGACACTCTACTCAGTCTTTCCATCAAAGGGCACTATGCCTTACTCGGTGCTTTCACTCTTTTTTCCCTCATCACAGTACTTCCCTTCAGTACACTCGCCCTAAAAGTACAAAACTTGCCGTAACACGATACTAGTAACACTAATTTGTTGTATAAGCATCAAATCTATTGTCGATGAAACCGCGCGAGTTCAATTCTTTTATGCATGTTCATTACAGTATCTTTTCGAATGACCATAAACAACGCTAGGATTTTTTATAATTTAATAAATCATCTTGGCTAAAAAAATCCAAAACATAAATCATTTAGGCATAACTTAAAGGTTATGATAAACTGAGACCTGTGCAAAAACCTCCAACTCATCCACTCATTCATTTTTCAACACAAAT
>JAUMZX010000249.1 GCA_030527905.1 Cardiobacteriaceae bacterium | reverse complement strand
AGTTGTGGATGTCGGGGTAATGTAAGCGGTTTGGGGTCCTTTTGCAAAGGTCTCATTATTTGTAAGAATTAATCGCGTTGTTTACACTTTTCCTTTTTGCATGGATGCCCAATTTTGGACATTTTTAGCTATTGTCAAGAATGCCAAAGGCACGACAAAGTCGCATGGTTCTTGATGGTAGCTAAAAATTCCTAAAAAATCCTTTATGCAAAAAATAAAAGCAAACAAATCTCAAAAATGTAAACAACGCTCCGATTTCCTACACATTATGAGCGACAACCTTGCACTACAGAACATCCCCGATACGCCTCCGGAAATTAATGAATTACGCAATACAGCTACCGTCATTTACGGATTAAACTCTATATCGTGCCAGTGCGAGAAAAATAGATAATCAGCTAGATGCGCGCTTTCAATTTCAGCGCTGAAACCCTAAACCATCTTATACTTAAGCAATAAAACACTACCTATGCCTGACAACGCAGAAACTTGCAAACACAGAAGCACAATAACGCCCACACACATCTTTTCCAAATAACCATATTCGCGTCCCACTTGACGAACCGCCTCTTTTAACCGACCCTATACAACATGCCGACGCTGGCTGACATATCGCTCCCACTCTAAAACCTCATAAAAATCTACTATGAACGCTGCAGAAACCCAACTGGCCGAAATTCTGGCCGCTAATGCCGCCGCTGGATATCCGGATTGTGATCGTACTTCTGATGCTATTGCGGAACGCGCCCGTTACCAGCATCAAATAACACAAAAACACCGAATCGAAGGCATACCGATACCGGCCGCAGACAGCTTAGAAGCTCGTCTTTCAGAGCACTTTATTCAAGGCGATATCAGCGCAGCCCAGCTCATTGCCATTACCCGCATGATCCTGCAAAAATGACCCTAAACGAATGGGTTGCTGCCAGCGCAGCATTTCACCCTGATCGTGATAACGCTCTGATGGAAACACGCTATCTCGCGACTCATATTACAGGAATCAGTCCAACACAACAGCGGATTCACAATCCTGTACTCAGCGCAACGCAAGAAGAAAGCTTGAATAGCCTTGCCCAGCGCTTACATAGAGGAGAACCACTGGCCTATCTACTCGGCAGCCAACCTTTCTATGGGCTTGAACTTCAAGTAAATCACCATACACTCATTCCGCGCAACGATAGCGAAAGTGTCGTAGATCGCGCCCTGACCCTCATCCAGGATTGCCATGCCCCTGTGATTATTGACCTTGGCACCGGTAGCGGCGCGTTAGCACTTGCAATTGCAGCCGCACGACCTGATGCCATTGTGAGCGCCAGTGACCAAAGCGACGAAGCGCTAAGCATTGCAGCAACCAATGCTCGCGCCTATCAACTGGAAAACATCACATTCCTGCAAGCTAATTGGCTACAGGCTTACCAAGACTGTTATGCCGATCTTATTATCAGCAACCCACCATATATCGCAGCTGATGACCCTCACCTCGATGCACTGCAATATGAACCGAAAAGTGCGCTTATTGCTGACGATAACGGCTATCGCGACCTACTCACCATCATGGAGCAGGCGCCACGTGTGCTCAAACCACAAGGTTGGTTACTCATGGAACATGGTTGGCAGCAAGCAGAAACATTGCGTATGCAGGCGATAGCGAATCCCATCTGGCAGCAGATAGCCTCGCATCCTGACTATGCCGGACGCGACCGAATGACGGAAATGCAAAAACGAGGGCAATAAAGCATCAGGTGTAGGAAATCGCCGCGTTGTTTACACTTCCTGTTTAAAATAATCATCTAAAAC
>JAUMZX010000248.1 GCA_030527905.1 Cardiobacteriaceae bacterium | reverse complement strand
TCGATAGATCCCACCCCAACCCGATGGTGAGGTTTTTCAGGCCGGGTGCCTCTTTGGTGAGGTTAATAAGGTCTGTGCCGGTCACGCTCAACGCCCGCAGGACTGGTAGCGCCCGCGGGGGTATGAGCAGCACGGGTGGGGTCGGGGTTGAGCGTTATGCTGGTGAGCGCTTCGAGCGGGTTCGTGGCGGCTGCCATCGGGCAGGGGGCGCCCTCCCAGGTGGTCACAGAGGCGCTGATGCCGGTTCCGGTGATGCGCACTGCCCCCACCGCGGCCTGCACCGCATCAAGCACGAACGCCCGCGCGCCAGGTGGGGCATTCGTAATATTGGGGGTTGCGCCCCACCACGGGGTTTCTAACCCCGCTCGGGTGGAGGCGGGATCTTGGGACTGTAGAGGCTGCGCAGGCACCTCGTGTGCGTAGGACTCCGTCTTATTAGTAATAAGAGTAATGATCCATCGCTTAGCTTCAGTAGAAGCTATATGGCTGAAGAGTCATACATAATAGCCCAAATGGTGTTCCGTCAAGACCAAGGCTGCTGGGCAGAACACAACTCAGAAAGCGACCAAGACGCACTTAACAAGCTCATGAGCTCAGGGAAAACTAAAAAATTCACAGAATTTAAAATATAACCCAATTACCAGACGCAAAAACAGCGTACAGCTTAGCTAGCCATAACACCCCACCAGAAACATGCAGTCAGAGGTTTTAAAGATAGGGTAGTAGTGACCGGTTCAACAATAACGAAAAGAACACTGATAATGACATCCGTGTTTAACCGCCGCGCCGCCCCTGGGCTAGTCGGCGTAGGTTCTGTGGCACTATTGGCCGCTTGTGGTCCAGAAACAGCAGATTCAAAACTTGCTGAGAGCACCAGTTACAAAGGCGAGGTAAAACTAGAAAAGTACGATACCTCCGCCGGGGAATATGTGCCCGCCACCCGTGAGAACCCGGCAAAGAACGTGCCTAAGCCGGTCAAGCCAGAGAATGCGAATGAGGACTCGGTAGCTGGTCTGTACTTATCAATCGCCTTCTCTGTGGCAGCAATTATCTATATGTTTCAGACCGGAGATACCCAGTATTTTCAAGACTCAGCACTTAGTGAGGAAGGTAAAAAACATTTATCACAAACAGCGTCTCTTCAATGAATGCTATTAAAGAAGGAAAATACTGGGTTTTCAGATCTCAAATTTATCTATGTGTTAGAAACTGAACAGCCTGCTAAAGATGGTAGCAAATACATGTGGCCTTACAGTGGTAGCCTCGACTTTGGCGACTTCTATGTTATGGATGGGGAAGTGAAAGATATTCCGGAAGAGGGTAAGAAAAAAGAGACCAAGGGTAACATCAAGGCAGAATTTACTAACGGTGCGTGAAAGATAGATTTTGAGGCAGATAGAGGTTCAAGCCCCACCCCCAGCTAAGCGTGACGCTGTGTAAGATCACCAGTTGAGAGGCCGCTCCAACCTGTTGCATGCTGGTTAGGGGCGGCCTGGCGCTGAGGGGCGGTTCCACACGAAAGGGGTCCGCCCCTTCTATTGGGTCTCTTTTCCCTTGTATGAGGGCACCCGGGTAGATAAAAACAAAAGGGCGAACATTCTACTGAAAATGCTCACACGATTGGGAGAGCTAAAAAGTAATGGCAAAATAACCTCAAACTGGTGTGTTTGACGGTATACTAAGAATAGCTATTGCTCATCAACGATGAGGAAAACCCGTTATGACTTCCGCATATAACCGCCGCGCTGCACTTACCCTGGCAGGTGCCGGAATTACGGCGCTATTTACCGCCTGTGCTACTCAAA
>JAUMZX010000247.1 GCA_030527905.1 Cardiobacteriaceae bacterium | reverse complement strand
TGAGATTTGTTTGCTTTTATTTTTTGCATAAAGGATTCTTTAGGAATTTTTAGCTGCTATCAAGAACCATGCGACTTTGTCGTGCCTTTGGCATTCTTGACAATAGCTAAAAATGTCCAAAATTGGGCATCCATGCAAAAAGAAAAGTGTAAACAACGCGATTAATTCTTACAATTATCTTTGTATATAAATTTTGATTCAAGAGAATTTGAACAAGTATTAATTTATGATGCTAGTTTAAAAGATCTATATGAAAACAAAGAATTATTAAAAAAGTCATAGTTAAAACATAGAGACTCAATCCAAATCAGATTGCAAAACCAATACTATGATGCCGAAACCGGATTGTATTACAATCTGATGCGCTATTACGAACCGAACTGCGGCCGGTTTGTGAATCAGGATCCGATTGGGTTATTAGGTGGAGATAATCTTTATTGGTTTGCGCCAAATGGGCAGAGTTGGGTTGATCCTCTAGGAGAAAGTGGCTACCAATTACGCAGAAGTATGGAAAGTCAGGGAATGTTCCGTCCTAATTCCTCTTAGCAAACACATCATTTAATTCCCCAAGCCGTTTGGAAAGAAAACCGAGAATTTTTGAAAGAAATCGGAATGAAAGGGAAGGGTTGGGTAGAGATAGTTGGACAAACGGCTTATACATGCCATCTACTGATGGCAGATGCCAAAAAATATGTTAGAGAATATTTCCATCGTGGTTCTCATAAAAATTATAATACTGAGGTAAGTCAAGAGTTAAAACAGATAAAGGATGATTTCTATAGTAAGAGCATTACAGCTGCTGAAGCTCGGCAAAAAGTACAAGATTTGCAGGGAAAGCTAACGAGAAAGTTAAAAGCATTGACTTTAAGTTGTGGTGGATGTTCATCTGGTAGTAAGCACAAACGATTAAATTAAATTTTGGAGTCGATACTATGAAAAAATTATCAGTATGGGGATATAGCTATCAAAGCCTTGACGAGTTGGAGGAAAGGAAAATTCCTATTGTTAGTCTTGGTACGGTTGGCATATCAGAGCAGTTTAACCTCAAGAAAACACATCCAGATTTTGATTTTCCATGGGTTAGTATTTGGAAAGAAAAGCCAATTCAGCCTATGCCAGATAAAGTATTTATCTGTTTGAAAAAAGTAAAAAGTGTTAATTTTGACTTTTTAACTTATGCAGGTGATTTCTATATTCTATCTGAAAAACTATTAGATTTTCTAAGAAAACATGGATTTGATTACCAATTTGACATGAGCAGAGCTATTATTGTCAATACTAAAGGGGAGCCATTGACAGATCAGACTTACTATCTGATGCGAGTCATTACATGGGAAATCCAAGACGAAATTATTTATACATATCCAGAAAAAAATAGTGAAGATGATGAATATCAATTTGCGTTATCTGCCTATACCAATTTAGAAAAAGATATATTGCTTTCAACGAATTTTAAATATTTTGAAGCCTTTATGGTTACAGAAAATATAAAAGAAGAAATATTAAAAAACTTTGATACGCCTTTTCTTTATTCTTTAGAAGAATGGAAAGAACAAAATAATTACGATAGTTACTGGGATTAACAATAAAAAAATTTTAATTGATTAACAAAAGCCTGCCTGAAAATAATTCTTCAGACAGTTTTTTCCAATTTTCATGCGACGACACTCCGTTTACTCCCTCGTTACCCAGATCGTCTACACCACCCGCTACCATTACAATGCCCAATGGCTGCCCGATGCCATTACCGATGCCTTCGGCAAAAACAAAACCTTCGAATACAACCAATACGGCCAGCTCGTCCGCTACACCGATTGCTCCGTCGAAACCACCACTTTCGCCTATACCGAACTGGGCGACATCCAACGCATCACTGATGCCCTAGGCCATACCACCTAG
>JAUMZX010000246.1 GCA_030527905.1 Cardiobacteriaceae bacterium | reverse complement strand
GTTGTGGATGTCGGGGTAATGTAAGCGGTTTGGGGTCCTTTTGCAAAGGTCTCTAATTGTAAATTATTACAAAACTCCTTGAGTTTTTGTATAGGAAAACACCACTCGTTCGACTGCTAATATTTAAGCTAATTCATCCATCTTGTTTTACCATAAAATATGACAAGTGATTAACTATCTATTGTTTCTTGAAACCACGGAAATTTTTGATGGAGAAATTTAACTGGATGAAAGTTATTTTTGCGGGCACCGTAAAGGAAGCGAGGACGAGGGCGATTTTGTAAAATCGCTGTTTTTGGGTATATTTGAGCGACAAGGAAAAGTATTTAGCGTTGTTGTCGAAAATACTAAAAGTAAAAAGTTATTCACTGTGTTATTAAAAAGGAAAGATTAAACCTGACAGCGCTAGGGCTATACTGATACTTATCGAATTTATGACTTGATGTGAGTGAGTTTTCACAATGAGAGGATTAAGCATTCTGAGCTATTTGCAGTAAAGCAAAATTACATTAAATGGTATTGAAAATTTTTGGGGTCAAGCGAAGAGAGTGCTATGAAAATATAATGGAATAAATCAAAAAAACTTTCCATTATTCTTGAAGGAACGTGAATTTCGGTTTAACTCTGATGTACCAAAAGCGCAGCTAAGAATCTTACAAAAATGGTGTGAAATTTAGGGCTAATCTACTCCAGCATCTAATATTTGGGTAAGTAACCTTCTTTTTTAATAGTCTTTTGTTGTAAAGCTATCAGGTTTCTAAGCGCTTTAACGCATCACTAATGAGGTAGTAGTGGTCGTCATGGAATTGTCCACGACGCAATTGGTCAATCGGCAACCAGAATGCTTTAGCGGCATCATCTGTACCGCGGACTTCGGGTAAGATAGCGACGGAAAGCAGGAAGATATGCAGGTGTGTAATAACGCGGCCAATCGCACTACGATCTGGTTTGTCTGCAACGCGCACGCTGTGTAATTGTTCGGCGGTAAGACATAGTCCCGTTTCTTCTTGCAGTTCACGTAGGCTAGCATCAATGAGGTATTCATCTGGATTGAGAAAGCCGCCCGGTAACGCGAGTAGGCCGCGACCAGGTTGGCCGCCTCGCTCAACGACTAGGATGTGGGCATTGCAGATGATTAGTGCATCTACTGTGGTAAATATGGGCGGATAAGGGGCGTTAGCCCAAGATTTTTGATAGTCGGCAACATAATGCATTTCTTCAGCAACAGTTTGATAGGCATCGGTGTGTCTGAATTGTTGTAGGTAATCTAAAACGGCTGGTGGTAGCTGTGCTTCATTATAAGGAGCAGCAGGAGGGAGCAAGAAGTAACGCCGACGTATTGGCGTAGCGCTGATGCCGTCTATGTTTGCCACGTTGATGAAGTTCCATTGTGGGAAAAACTTCAGATAGAAGGAAGACGCATCTTTAACATGACCGAATAAGGCAATGCTCGCTTGTTCTTGTTTTTCTTCAGTGAGGACTGCGGCGACGGTATGTTCAACTTGTGCCGTCCAAGCATCATCATGGTAAGGATCATCGTATAAAGGGCGGAAAATGAGACGCTCATTTTCCTCATGGCTTAATGTTGCGCGAATCATGGTTTCGCGTTCTGTCACATACCACGGGTTGCGTGTACTACGTGAGGCATCGGCTGAACCACACAGTAGAATAAGCTTGTTACATTGCGATAGGGCATGGCGCACCATGTGTAAGTGGCCTTGATGGAAAGGCTGAAAACGACCAATATAAATCAGGTAGTCGTAGTGTGATTGCATGGTATTTCCGTGGTGTTTGAGAAAAGTAGCACTGTACACGTCTGCTCAAGGATTGTCATGTGTTGTCATTGGTTACAAATTGAGACCTTTGCAAAAGGTCCCCAAACTGCTTTACATTACCCCGACATCCACA
>JAUMZX010000245.1 GCA_030527905.1 Cardiobacteriaceae bacterium | reverse complement strand
AGAACCACCGGGTAAAAAATCTGAAGACATACGCCCACCTATTGCAACGCAAGTAGTAGATGCGGCGACACTAAAAAACACACTGGATAATATTGCCGAGCGGCAAGCGGCGGAAGAGCGCGCAAAACAAGAAGCTATTCGTCGGGCGGAAGAAGCTAAACGTAAAGCAGAAGAAGCGCGTAAACGTGCAGAAGAAGAAAAGCGGAGAAAAGCCGAAGAAGCCAAGCGGCAGGCAGAAGAAGCAGCGCGCAAAGCCGCTGAAGAAAAAGCAGCAGCGGAGAAAGCAGCCAAAGAACAAGCCGCGAAACAAGCGGCCGAAGCAGCAGCGAAAAAAGCAGCCGAAGAAAAAGCGGCTGCCGAAGCGGCAGCAAAGGCAGCGGCAGAGAAAGTGGCTAAAGAACAGGCTGCAAAAAAAACGGCGGCAGAAAAATTGGCTAAAGAAAAAGCAGCTGAAGCAGCAAAACAGGCTAAGGAAGAAGCCAAAGCTCAAGCAGAAAAAGAAGCTAAAGAAAAGGCTAAAAAAACACAGAAAACGGAAAAAGAAGCCAAGGTTGAGAAAAAGAACGAAGCAGAAAAGAACGATAAATTAGCGCAAGAAAAAGCAGATAAAACCGAGAAAAAAGCAAAGGCGGATGCAGAGAAGAAGGCTAAAGCGGACGCAGATAAAAAAGCGGCTAAAGAAAAGGCAGATAAAGAAGCTAAAGATGCAGTTGATGCAGCGAAAATAGCTAAAGAGAAAGCCGCTAAAGAAGCGGCAGAGAAAGCTGCTAAGGATGCAAAGGCAAAAGCGGATAAAGAAGCTGCAGATAAAGCGGCGAAAGCCAAAGCAGAAGCGGATAAGAAAGCTGCAATGGCAGCATTACAGGCAGAATTAGAGAGCGAAGCAAAAGAAGCAGAGGGAAAGGAAAGTGCAGAAGCAATCGCTGCGCTGAAAGATTTTGGTGAGAATGTTCTGGGTGCGAAGATGAAAAAATTCTGGCGCCTACCACCCAATATACCAGATAACCTTTCAGCGAAGCTTTTTGTCAAGATGGATAAAAAAGGCAATGTGGTCAAAGCTACGATCAAACAAAGTAGTGGTTATAAACTCTTTGATGATGCGGCACTTAAGGCGGCAAAAGACGCTTCACCACTGCCCTTGCCGAAGCACCCGGGGGCAGTTGATGCCTTAGTATCAGACGGCATTATCGTTACTTTCTCGCCATAAGTTATTAGCGCGTTTATATGCTGTTATTTGGAGAAATTTTTAGATTGTTGGCGTTTGGAATGGTTGCGAACACATCATTAAAGGAACCGTTTTTGCAGCAATACGATGCGCGTTTACGAGAAAATCAGATAAAAATCGAGGCGTTAGAGAAAGAGTTGGCGATAGCGCAAGCCGATATCATCCATCTGCAATAGCGGTTGCATGTAATAGAGCAAATGTACGCGGCAACAGACAGTATAGCCAAAAAGAAGTTTGATGAAGCGACTAAGACTGAATTAGATAGAAAAGCTCCGATGGCAACATTGCAGGCAGAATTAGAGCGCGAAACGAAAGAAACTGCTGGAAAGGAAAGCGAGGAAGCCATCGCTGCTTTGAGAGATTTCGCTGGTAATGGTTTTAGTGCGAAGGTGAAAAAATTCTGGCATTTACCGCGCGATATTCCAGATAATCTTTCGGTAAAACTTTTTATTAAAATGGATAAGCAAGGCAAGGTAGTCAAAGCCACAATCAAGCAAAGTAGTGGCCAGCAATCTTTTGATACTGTTGCTCTCAAAGCAGTAAAAGATGCTTCACCACTGCCGTTGCCGAAACATCCAGATGCGATTGATGCGTTAGTCTCGGATGGCATTATCATCACTTTTTCTCCATAATGAGACCTTTGCAAAAGGTCCCCAAACTGCTTTACATTACCCCGACATCCACA
>JAUMZX010000244.1 GCA_030527905.1 Cardiobacteriaceae bacterium | reverse complement strand
GGCGGGGCGCCCGCCTTGTTCGCGGTGCTGATGGGTTTTTCGTTGGTGCAGGTGCTAGAGGATGGGTTGCCAGTCGATGATGTGTTCGATTTTGAGCAGCGGAAATCGGTCGATATGGCGGTTGATCATGGCGTGTGCGGTTTGCTGGAAGAAGCTGCTCATGGGGATGTTGTTTGAGTTGTGGATGTCGGGGTAATGTAAGCGGTTTGGGAACCTTTTGCAAAGGTCTCAAATTATGCATTCCTTAATTAAAGAAACGTCTTTACTGTAACAACAATTACTTTAAGCAATATCACATTCACACGCAGTGAACTCTTTCTAAGAGATTTCAGATCAACTCATATTTTATTTTCGCTACAAAAAAAAGCGCTGTTTTTTTAACAGCGCTTTCTATCACAAACAGTTCCGTGAAATTTACTTTTTCGGCGCAGCTTGTTTCATCATTTCTTCGGCGGCTTTCTTAGAAACGGAGATATCAAGATCACAGGCTTTGTAGATATCTTCGACTTCTTTCTGCATTGCCTCGCCTTCTTTCTTCACATCTTCTGGATTTGTAGCCGCTTTTTCCATCATGTTAAAGACATTTTCATAATTGGTTTTTTCTGTTACACAGCTACAATTACTCGCTTTATCACTACCATAAAGCGTCGTGCAATCTTCTGTTGCAGCTTTTTTCATATCATCCACGTTCGCACGCATTTTATCAACCATCGCTTTCATAACGGCTTCTGGTTTTGGTTCTTTGCCACTTTTCGCAGCTTCTTGCATGATATCCTGCATAGCCTCCATCGCTATTTTTTCACCGAGTTCTTTAGAAGCTTTCCCCATTGGCATGCTTTGTTGCGCATAGGTTACTGTCATCACCCCAGCAAGAAGCAGGCCCACAATAGATTTTTTCATTAGATTTTTCATTCAGTTACCTTTAAGCATAAACTTTAAATATAAAATAGTACGTTCCTAGAAGAACGGCGCTAATTGTAACCGATAAATTTGCGCTACTCTAAAAAATGTAGACCTTAATTATAATTCCTACTGCGCAGGTTTTTTTCTTCAGAAAGAAGCTATATAACACGTAACACATTGACTATCGAAAGTTTATAAATGATTTCGTATCATAATAAATAGACCATCCAAAGGATCATGCATGAATCGACGCGCCATTTTTTCCCACGAATTACTAATAGAGTTGCCTCATTGGGAATCCATGGGCTGGATTTCTCCCGAACAGGCAGCTTTATTACGCTCTCAATATGCCATTCAAACCAAATCAAGCGATCCATGGTGGCACTTAGTTTTATCCCTATTTGCCATATTATGTGTAGCAGCAGGGGTCATTGCTTTATTTGCATCGAACTGGGCTAGCTTATCGCGGAATGTTCGCGTTGTACTGTCATTAACGCCTTTATTAATCTCTCAGATCGCTTTATATTCCACCTTTGTTCGTCACCCAAAATCTACCGCATGGCGCGAATGCAGTACGCTTGCTGTCGCACTTTCTGTTGGCGCGAGTATTGCTCTTATCGGGCAAACTTACCATGTTGAAGCAGATTTCTCTACATTTCTGCGCACTTGGTTATGGCTGATTCTCCCACTACCTTATGTTGCCCGCAGTTGGACTGCGGTATTTTTTGCAGCATTTCTCACACATCTCTTTGGTTTCTCTGTACTAGAGAATGGTTTTTACGTCTCTCAATCCGCTGCCTTTTTCCTTCATGATGCTAGTTGGGAATACCTCATTTATGTCCTGGCATTGTTACCATGGCTATACTGGCAACGACGTCGAAAAGCCTTTTATGGCGAACAACGTCATGTCTGGCGAACTTTCTCCGTCACTCATACGATATCCTTCGCTGTAGCACTAACGTTTTCAAATATTTTTGATGGGTTCGTACCGATATGGTTTTGTATTG
>JAUMZX010000243.1 GCA_030527905.1 Cardiobacteriaceae bacterium | reverse complement strand
CCAGCAGAAGAGCCTGTTTACTAATTTTACGTGGTTTTCTATCTTCGGGGTAACCTTTGGGAACGGGGTTCTTTTTCCATTTGTACACTGTATCGGGACTGATACCGAGTTCCTTGGCTACTTTGCGGATGGAGATACCTTGTGCGAGTTTGGCTAAGGCAAGTTTGCGGAAGTCTGTTGAATAGGTCATGAAAAGATTGTTATTTAAATTAAGTTGATTAACTATAGTCCTGAGAATCCACTTCAATATTCAAGCCGTGATCTAGATTGAAGTCAAAATCGAAGAAAATCCTTAAACCAAAATTTTGAAAGTACATGTCGAATAATTCTAATAAATAATAATTTTCTGCGTTGGATTATCAAGGGTAGGATTGGTTGGTGAATATGCCGTTGTATGGGGTTAGGTAAAAAATAGAGGATAATATTGTGGAATTTAAATTAATTGCTAGAGACGAAAGCCTTCCTGTTAATGCTAAAAATTTAGTTTGCTTAACTATTGACCGTTGGAATGATTATTCTTATGTAACAATGTTCTTTATGAACGTATTTGATGATAAGGGGAAACTTCATAGTATAGGCAATATTAAAATTGGCTTTGAAGGACAGACTACTGGAACTGCGACTTACGAAAAAATACAGGAAGATTATCAAGGGAAAATATTTGAAGCTTTACCTAGTAAATTTTTCTCACTAGGTCAAGATGTGGATTTTTACGTTGAACTTATGAAGCTACCCAATAAAATAAAAGAAGAAATTTTAGATAAATTAAATGATATTGTTTATAAAGAGGATGTTTTTGATAAAATTCAAAATGAACAAGTTTTTAATATTTCATTGATGAGAGGTGTTAGAAAGGAAACTATTAAAGAACAATTCAGTCGAGTTTTAGAAGGTAAATCCCCTTTAAGTGATTTTGAATTCTATTTCATTAGAAATGAAATAGAAAATATGGGGGCTATAAAATTACAATTTGATGTGCATGCTAATTCGATGCCAAGTACAAACATACATGCAATCATTGGACGAAATGGAGTAGGAAAAACAACCTTACTAAATGGAATGATTAAGTCATTTATAGATAAATCTGATAATAAGGAAATGGGGTTTTGTAAAAAAGAGTTCTTTTATTTTCAACTGATCAGGAATATGAGCGTATTAGTGATGATTATTTTAGGCATCTCATAGCTGTTTCTTTTAGTGTTTTTGATCCATTTATTCCGAATAGTGATGGACTCAAATATTATTCTTATATCGGTTTAAAAAAGTCAGAATCAGAATTGAAAAAACCAGAGGAATACTTTAAGAATGATTTTGGGATGGCGTTTGATGAATGTAAATCTTTCTCTGCCAAAAGAGAACGTTGGCTTAATGCAATTAAAATTTTGAAATCAGATGATAACTTTGCAGAAATGGAACTAAGTCACTTAATGGATAAAGATAAGGAGTATATATTGAGATTCATTAATCGAATGAGCTCGGGGCATGCTTCTGTATTGTTAATTATTACTCAATTAGTAGCTAAAGTTGAAGAAAAAACTTTAGTTTTACTTGATGAGCCTGAAAGTCATCTTCACCCTCCGCTACTATCTGCTTTTATTCGAGCTTTATCTGATTTATTGGATAATCGAAATGGAATAGCGATTATTGCTACACATTCTCCTGTTGTATTGCAAGAGATATCAAAATTTTGTGTTTGGAAAATCGAAAGAACTGGAAAAAGAACTGATGCCTTTAGACCAAATATTGAAACTTTTGGAGAAAATGTGGGGGTTTTAACTAGGGAAATTTTTGGTTTGGAGGTGCTTAAGTCTGGCTTTTATAATCTATTAGGTAAAGAAGTAGCAAGCGGAAAAGATTATTAACAAATTATATTGAATTTAATGATCAATTAGGAACTGAAGCAATAATTTTGTTGAAGACACTAATAAGAAATAGAGATATGAAATAGGAGAATGATTTATGATTCGCTTAAATCTTCC
>JAUMZX010000242.1 GCA_030527905.1 Cardiobacteriaceae bacterium | reverse complement strand
AGCTTAAAACTCTGCGATTTTGGTGTGGTTTTTTGGGCTAATCTAATACAGCCCCCAATTTTAATGGAATACAATTGAAGCAAATTTTCTCTAATTCTGAAAAAATAGAAGGTTACACCTGGAATCACAATGCTCAAAGTGGACCAAATAATATGCAACTTGTTCCATCTAAGGTGCATGATGAAGTAAAACATATTGGACAAAATGCTTTAAGTAAAGGAAGGTAATATGAATCCACTAGATATTTTTTATCATGAAGGGAAGATTGATAGAACATTAGTTGAAGAATTTGCGCAAGAGAAAGGCGTAATTCTTCCAGATAGCTATATTGATTTAATTAGTCAATACAATTTTCTTCGCCTAAATAATAGAATTTTTAGGTTCAAAAATTATTTGGAGAAAAGATTTGAGTACGATGAGCGTGATATTTCATTTGATGGATATAATGAAGATAGGGAGAATTACCCAATATCTTCTTTTATATCTTCTTTAATATACGAAAGCATGACTAATGATGAAACAGATACAACAAACTATGGCAATAGTGTTATCGAATTTGGTAGTTGCGCCAATGGTGATGCAGTTTGTTTTGATTACAGAGAAAAAAATCATGATCCCAAAATAGTATTGATGCTGCATGATGAATACATAAAGGATGAAAATGGCAATGAGAAAATGACACTGATCCCTATAGCTGATAGTTTTGATGCATTCATGGATATGCTTTACGACCCTCGAAAAGAAGATTGATTGAAACAAACATAGGATTAATATTTTGTTGTTCTAAATAGTTTGTGACAGGCGAATAATCTACTAAATGAGGCGTAAAAACCTATAAAATATATTGGCCAATAGGGTCTTAAAGGAGGTAAATAAGGTAGAGCATTTACTATTTCAATAAAGAAGGGTCCTGTCAGTCGCACTGTGATTGAAAACTATGCAAAGAAAATAGGTGTTTTCTTTCCTGAGACCTACATTAAGTTATTATCCAAATATGATTATCTGTGGATAGATGAAAATTGCTTCGATTTTACGGATTACAATGGCGATAAAACAGATAGAGATATTGCATTTCTAGGCTACAAAGAAGAAGTGTTTGGAATGGGTCGAATTTATGACTCTTACGATGAGGGAAATTACGGCCATCCATATACCATCGTGCCTTTTGGTTACTGTGGCAATGGAGATTATGTCTGTTTTGATTATAAAAATGGCAATACAGATCCAGAAATCATAGTTGTTTACCATGATGATTATGTTGAAGTAAAAGGAGAATGGCGTAATGCAATAAACTTTGTTGCCAAGACCTTTGACGAATTTTTAGATATGCTGTACGAATATACAGATGACGACGATGATGACGCGTAGAAGATTAATAAATCGAGATGATAGGACAGAAAACAGTTGATGTTCCTTATTTGGATGATGGCGTTGAACCAAATATATCTGATGCCGATTTTTAGCAAGATATGGCAATAAGCCTGAAGAGAGGTAATTTGTTACCCACGTGGTTTGCGATAGCTCGAAAATCCGCCAAGCGGGATAAATTACTGACTCCTGCGCCTGAGCAGACATAAGGCCCGCATTCCTTACCCATCCATAGATTCATGACCATCTCCGCAAAACCGGCACAGCGCCAACACCGCCCTTGGGCGATAGCGATGCTGCTGTCGGTTTTGCTTGCCTGCCTTTGTAACTACCACAACAACGCCGGCGACATCGGCGGCCTGCAGGGGCACACCGACATCGGCGACGGCAAAACCCTGATAAACGGCGCGCAAATTCTCGGCAAAAGCATAGACGGCAACACGCGCGACCTCGTCGCCATCAGCCCGCAGGGCGACATGGACTACGACAGCAAAAAATTTGCCCTCAGCGGCAGAGTCCTCTACGGCTACGGCTTCTCCGCCGACCTGGAAGGCGAAAAAACCCGCGTCACTGCCCGCGAACAAACCGAGACCTTTGCAAAAGGTCCCCAAACCGCTTACATTACCCCGACATCCACAACT
>JAUMZX010000241.1 GCA_030527905.1 Cardiobacteriaceae bacterium | reverse complement strand
TTTGTGTTGAAAAATGAATGAGTGGATGAGATGGAGGGTTTTGCACAGGTCTCACTCTATATGAATGTAGGATTGATATATTGACGATAAAAATGGGAACAGCATTTTAATCTTATGTTGATATAACGAACCAACGCCAAAATTTCATACAAATACCGCTATCTACCAAGAGGCGCTTTTAAGTAACGCAACCTGCTCCATCAACCTTGTAATGAATATGAAACGTGGGCACAAGTCCAATTACAAAAGAACCTAAATAGCGCGTTGATAAGCGGTCATCAATGTTCATTTTTAGCAAAACAAAGAGATAAATTCTTTCAACCTCGCCCATGTCTGAAATAACGCTTTTCTCATGTAAGTTTATTGTTCTGCTTGAGGAAGTTCATCCACCATATAAACCATGTGCAACACATCCTAATCACCTTACCACTGGCATTTTTTATACTGCATCGCCACGAGTTTCTTCATTGAGCAGATCGGGAGGCGCGTTCCAACATTTCTGCTAACGAAACGGCACCATACGCACAGACACGATAGTGATCCACATGCGGCAATATCGTGATTTTTGTCATAAATCCGGCAGAAGTGTACCGTTGATAGCCTTTTTGAGCAGCAGCAAGTGCATTAAACCCGTGATCTGCTCCTCCTTTTGTGGGACTATCATCCGCACCGACTAGCCAGTGCAAATAAAAATGTGCTTTCAAAGCCTTCTTCGGCGCACGAGAAAACGTGGTTTTATTATCAAAGCCGCCGCCTCCCAAAAAGAGTACGCCACCGCCATCGAACAAATCATTATCATCAGTAAGTATGTTGTAACTCAGCGTTTCTGCCCCTCCAGAATAGCCGACAAACCAAATACGCTTACGATTGATGGGATAACGAGAATAAAGGTCTTGCAATAACTCACGCAAATAGCGAGGACTACTTTCCTCATGCCACCATGTTTGATACTTACGATCCGGCGTGCGTGGCGCAATCATCAATAAACCATATTGACGCGCAACACGTGCATAGTCCTTGATACTGCTATCAAGGGGATCGCTAAATTCGCCTGCACCGTCGCCATGCAAATAGACAAGCAAACCATAAGGCGCTTGTAGTTCAGCAAGATGGGCGCCATAAAGATGATAGGTACTACTGCCATTATGTTTACTCGTAAAACGTACATCTTGCGCATCTCGCAATTGCGCCGCAGATACAGTAAACATAGAGAACGCTATGAATGCGCAAAAAAGGTGCTTCATCCCGTACGCTTTCCTTCTCGCAATAAACGTAGATTGGTACTAACTCGCTGCATCAGCAATAAAAATACCGCCTGTTCTTGTTCATCTAACGTTGACAAAGCCTGCTGATTCACTTGCCTTGCACATTGCATGGCAGCATCTTCAAGCTGTTTCGCTTTTTCTGTTAAATAAATCTGTTGCATCCGAGCATCATGCGGATGTGGCGTACGCGTTAAAAGCCCGTCTCGTTCCATACGCGCTAAAGTATTGGCAATAGTTGCCTGCTCTATATCCGTACGTTCAACCAAATCACGCTGACTTAAGCCATCGCCTTGCCACAATTCCAGTAATAATCCAAATGCGGCTGGCGCCAGCTCCAATGTTCTCAGCGATTCCGCAAGCGCAACCGCAAACAAACGCGCCATGCTGTTTGCCAAATAACCAGCGGACTCATCTTTGAATAAAACGGTCACATCAACTCCTACAACAAAAATACATGCTCCTATCATGCTATAAAAAGTCTCAGACTGACAACACAATCCATTACAACACTAACCACGTGACAAAACAGGAATATTATGCATGCTACATTGCCTTATCTGTAGGAAATCGGAGCGTTGTTTACAGTAATTTGAGAGAATACTGTAATGAACATGCACAAAAGAATCAAACTCACGCCGTTTCATCGACAAGAGATTTGGTGTTTATATACCAAAGAGAAAATCAATGTTACCAGCTTAGCCAATTGATTTATGGTCAGCAGACCCACTATCTATAAAGTGCTCAGACAAGCCAGACTACA
>JAUMZX010000240.1 GCA_030527905.1 Cardiobacteriaceae bacterium | reverse complement strand
GGTGGCTCACATTTTTCAGCTTGTTCATCAAAACCGTCTCGTGTTTCCTTTGTTACACCAAGACGCTTGAGAATTTTTGCCGCAAAAACTGACATGGTAGAGTTTCGACTACCTTCAGTGATTGGTCCTATTGGTGGTTGATAAAAGTCTGCATCGAAGTCCTCTTCATCATCTTGAACAGTTGTGTCATCAAGCAAATCCTCATCAATGGTCAACCAAGAGTCATGCCAGACGACTTGTGCATTAGGATTGCCAAAGAAGAAACGTGCGGCATCCTTAGCATTGTCATCAAAAAAGCCGTATCGGCTGACGAGTTCTTCTTTCATAGCCACATAGAGGTCTTTGTCGGTTGTTTGTTCAATTTCAAAATAGATATGATACTTTGGTCTGGCAGCTTTACTGCCTTTTGCGACCATATGGTTACGACTAGTTACCAAGGCAAAGTTGTAATCAACAAAAAGTTCTTTCAGCTGCTCTACAGTCAGCCATTCATCAGGATTCTCTGTATGGTCATTATCAATATCCATAACAATGACATTGGATGCGATAAAGTTGGCATTAGAACGTGTATTGTTCTGAAACTCTGCTGCAACGTGGTCAAACTGCACAACCTGAAGCAAACTTGTTTCATCTATTACATTAATCAGATTTGGATAGACCGTTGCGGTCTGAATACCAATTTGACCTGAGTGAAAAAGTGTAAATTGCATTGGGCAATTCCTCCGTAAGTATTTTGTTAGAAGTCCCCTTCTACTTACTAGGTACAAGTTTTGGTCATTTAGTCTAACTTTTACAAAAAAAATTTTATATTCCTATTAAATGCAAAAAATGAGTGATTTTCCGACACTCATTTTTTTTGATTTTTTTCAAAAAACTTAGACTAAATTCTCTAAAACTGTACCTAGTTAGTGTAAGGATGAGAAAACTCATCTTCACGAAAAATTTAAAAGAATTATTGGACTAAAACTTCAAAACTTGTACCTAGTAGGTGTAAGGGAGAAAAAAGTCTCAAACAAAAAGGAGGAATACTTATGATAACTCATCAAAAAGAAGACCTAGCTGACACGCTGATTGCTATCAGCGTCATCTCAAAACGACTCGCTCGTAAATTACAGGAGGAAAAAACACATGAGCAAAATGAAACAATTAAATGAACTGATTACTGAAATGGAAGCCACAGCAAAATACTACCTTCGTTTAGTAGATGAGTTCAAGAAACTTCTCACTACTGAAGAAGACAAAGCATCAACAACAGATGAACCAAAACCAGAACCAACTAAAGAACTTAAATTAGAAAATGTTCGTGCAGTCCTTGCGACCAAAGCTAAAGACGGCTACAAGAATGAGGTTCGTGCTCTTCTCAATAAATATGGAGCAGAATCCCTATCAGCCTTAGCCACTGAACACTACGCAGCAGTTCTTGAAGAAGCAGGAGGAATTGGCCATGACTAACCATGCCATACTATCTGCTTCAGCCTCCCACCGTTGGATGGCTTGCCCACCTAGTGTTCGTCTTACCGAGGATATGCCTGATGTAACTTCTGACTTTGCCCTTGAAGGGACAGACGCTCACGAGCTTTGTGCTTATCTTGTCGAGAAAGCATTAGGTAGGAAGGCGCGTGATCCAACTGAGGACTTGTCTCTCTACAATGAAGAAATGCAATCCTGTGCCGAGGAATATCGAAACTATGTCATGGAACAGGTTGAAAAAGCCAAAGGCTACTCTCGAGATCCAACCGTTCTGGTTGAACAACGTCTGGACTTCTCTAAATGGGTGCCTGAGGGCTTTGGAACAGGCGACTGTTTGATTGTGGCAGACGGACTACTTCAAGTCATTGACTATAAGCACGGACTTGGTGTTTTGGTTGATGCCGACCACAACCCACAGATGATGTGCTACGCTCTCGGTGCTCTTGAGATGTTTGATGGGCTATACGATTTTGACAAAGTCACCATGACCATCTTTCAACCACGGAAGAACAACATCTCCACCTTTGAGATGGATAAAGCTGAGCTCCTTGAGTGGGCTGATA
>JAUMZX010000239.1 GCA_030527905.1 Cardiobacteriaceae bacterium | reverse complement strand
ACTTTGTCAAGATATTCTTGGGGAATCTGCAGAACCTTTAGAGCATTGGCTTGTCCCGGTGTAACCGCAACACCTTCATTTGCCGTTTGAAGAGCCGGAGGTAAAAACTTAACACCACTACCATATAGAGGGTCGGTTCTTGCCCATTTGTCGATTAAGCTGTCTAATAATATTTTTTGCTCAGCCTTGGTTTCTGCTTGAGAGTAAGCTTTTAAATCAGCCGCAAGATCTTTCGATAGAGCAGCAGCTTCACGTAAATCACGTAAACGACCAATCCCTTGTAAATTTGCTGCTTGTGTTTGCTCTTTAGTTAAAGCGATGGAATCAGTATACCGACTGTAAAGGCTATTATGGGACAGCAGCAAATCACCCATTTTTTGAATTTTGCCATCCATTGTATTGTAACTGCCTTCTTGAGCTAGCGTATTGCCATTCCCTAAGCTTTGACTAACATCCTTATGAGCAATATTCAAAGATTTAACATTAACAGCATCTAGAGTGAATATCTCCTCCTTCTGACTGACACCATCGTGATTTAAATCACGCCATATTCGTAATTTATCAAAGTCAGTATCTTTTGAGTCAACTACCCCATCCGAGTTGCTGTCAAACTCAGCTAAAGCAGAGTAACCATTCTCTGCATTATTGCCATTTTTCAAGACAGTATTGTCACCAAAAAGCTCATTACCATTATTGATAATTCCATCCCCGTTTCGGTCTACAACTAATAAACCATCATCAGCAGATACCCAACCTGTAGCTGTACGAATACCAGATTTGTTATGGTCGAACAGAGCACCTTTATAGTAATTAGCACTGATGGTTTCTATCCCGTCGCCATCTAAGTCTAAAGCTAGTGGGTCGTATAAGAAAAATTTCCCTTCTCGATTTAAATCCTGGAAAGGATTTAAATCTTGCTCAGGTAATAACAGGGAGCCTTCTCCAGGAGTTAGAGGCCAGCCTAAATCTGGGTCACTTAACCCCATGCCTTTTAATAAAGTTGATGCGACTGAATTACTATTCTCCCCTAGTCCCATAAAAGGATAGTGAAAATTTTTATCGTTAATCTTCTGCCCAATTTCATATCCCTCATTAAACTTTTCCATAACCTCATCATAGCTTCCTTTGTAAACTACTTCTTGTTTTTGACTCGGTCTATAAAAAAATCCATGAACTTCTGTTTCATTGTATACTTTCAGCTTATCAGATGGTAAATAACCGATAGGCTTGATCTTGTTATCTTTAGACGTTGCCAAACCATTAAGTTCATGTATTACTTGTCCATTAGGGTTTAAGACAGCAATAAAATTATGACCAGCAATACCTCCCAATAAAGGTAATTGCGATTTGACTATAGTGTATCTATTTAACTTGTCTGACATAAAATCTTCTCCTCATTTAATAATTAATAATATCTTTTTTTAAATAGAAAGAATCAATACCTTGTTTTGTATTGATTGACGCATTATAAATTTGTTTTGCTGAAGATTTAGTCCCATCTTTTAATAAAGTTGTGACAACATATCCATCATATTCGCAATTATTACTCTCTGTAATACATACCATTCCCATTTTTGATACAGTTCTTTTAATGTTATCTTCACTATAATCATTATTTAATTTATCATTAATAATTTTTTTAAGGCCATCTTCATCATTATTAGGAAATTTACGGATAATGAAATCGCTAATCTCATTTTGAGGCAAGTGATCGTAATTTACTAAGAGGCGAGGCATTCCTAAATCACAACTTGCTACCATAGAAGAAATAATATAAGCATAAATTATTTTTGTAATATTTACCTTCATAATCATGACTCCTAAAAAATTTGGCTTAATAATTGAGTTTATAGTTAATCTTAACTTAATTTAGTTAAATTTCATATAAATATTTTAACAAATATTTCAATGTACTAAAAAGTAAATATTTAGGGGCTGTCCTAGATAACTAGGGAAATTCAAATTTAAGTTAGAATGATCCCTATGCGAAAAAGCCGTTTAAGTTGGTACAAACAAAATAAGCTTATCGAACTATTTGTTGCAGGTGTAACGG
>JAUMZX010000238.1 GCA_030527905.1 Cardiobacteriaceae bacterium | reverse complement strand
ACAGGTAGTCACCTTCAGCTCGTTTGGGATTGATAGAGGATTCTACCGACCAGTTTCCTAAAATAGCTGCGATGGCTTGATTGGTTGCTCCTTGACTTTTCAGGTGCTCATAGATCGCTTTCGCTCTCGCAAACTCATCTCCGCCAAACTGACCAATGGCTGGTATAATAGTGGTTTGAAGCTGAATCACTTTAGGAAAGTAAAAGGCTGGGTTGACATAAACCAACTTGTCCGTGTCATCATCCACCTTTTGATAGGTGACTTTTAGTCCCGTACCATCTTTAGTTTGGCCAATGACCTCTCCTGCTTGGACTCGCTGACCAGCCGTCACTCGACCAGTATGAACATTATAAAGAGTGAGTCGAGCTTTGTTTAGTCCTTTGCCTGATGTGAGGATAAGATTATCCCCATCAAGAGAGACTTTCCCATCCATAGGTGCCACAATCACTTGGTTCTCTTTAGCCTCTAGAATGATATGATGATGAAGCATTGGTTTCTCATCTATCACCTCGTAGCCATAGCGAACGGTCATGGTTAGAGCATCATCTTCCGTTTGTCCTTGAAAGGGATTCTCCAATTCCTGAAGGACAAGGTAAGTTCCTTCCTCGCTCAATTCCTTCAGGTCTGCTCGTTCTTCATCAGAGAGTTTATAAGGAGGATTCTTAGTTAAGTCTGACATGGATTGAATAGATGAGCCACCATTTAAGTCCTGCCAAAGCTGACTCAAATAAGCTTGGTAGGTTTGAGAACTTTCTTCTATGACTTCATCTAAGGCATAATTCTGATACTTGTGATTCATGAAGGCCATGACCTCATCAATCTTAGTGTAATAGGTAATGCCTTTGTCATTGGTTCTCGTGTGTTCCGCATCCTCCCAGGTCATGTGGGTGTAGCTCTTGGTCAATTCTATCTCATCTTGTTGGATGAGACTGGTTCCTGAAATCCCCATGACAAAACTCATCATGAGAAGAAAGAAAAACAAGAGACCTGATACCACCCACGTCATGGGATTTGCGATAAGAGCTGAAAAGAAGGTCAGACTCCCCTTAATGCCTTGGATTATTTTTGAAAAGCCTGCAACACTTTGCTTCCCAGCCTGTTTAAGAAAAGTTTGGTAACGTCTTCTTGGCTTTAAAGGTTTCTGGCGTTTCCAGCCTTTCCCCTTTTTAAAGTTCTGGTACCGTTCCTTGCCATGAGCAATCTTGTTTTTGGCAAAACGATGTCCAGTCTGCCCACCTTTCACGATGACTTTCCCAGTTTGATAGGTAAATCTAGCATAGCGTCTGCCTTTTAGACTAGTATCTTTTAGGGTTCTAAGACCGTCTAAATCATCGTCTTGAGCAACTACATCTAGCGATTCGGACGCTAGAAAACGCAACCCTCGTTTAACTTTGGTAGAAGTTCTCTTGGCCTTATGGGCCTTTTTGAGCTGATGAACCTCACGTTTGGCGGAAGTGACCTCTTTTTCTGCCTGAAGGCGGTCAAGAGTTTTCTCTTTTTGGAACTGAAACCGTGAAATTTTCGTTTCTTTTGGCTCTTTGCGATAGGTAAACTTAGGATTGACAGTTTTCTCTTTTTCTTCTAGCTTGACCTCTGCCAAGTGTTTTCGGGCAAGCTTCAGACGATTTCTTGCTTGTGGGAGACGGTACTTTCTGATTTCCTTTGCCTTTAACCATCTGGGAGACACATAGGCGATGGACTCCTTAAAAGTTTCTGTCGCAGCTGCTTTTTTATCTTGATAGGCTTCTTTGAGAGTCTTCTTCTGTTCTTTTGCTTCTGCTTTCTCAGCTCGTCTGGTGAGAAAGCGTTTCTTAGGGAGAGCTATTTGTATGGCTTTCTTCTCCCTACGGTAATGAATTCGACTAGACTTTAAACTGCTTTGAAAGGTTTTTCGTGCAGCTTTAAGGGTTTTCTTATCTGGTATCATTTGTCAAGCCTCATCTTTTCTGGATCGGTACTCATGATGTCAAAGAGCTTGGTTTGGTGTGGAATCTTATTCCTGAATGGTACAACTGTTGAGCCAGCCTTAATGAGACCTGCTCCCTTTTCAGGATTAACCAAGTATTTCT
>JAUMZX010000237.1 GCA_030527905.1 Cardiobacteriaceae bacterium | reverse complement strand
GTTGAAAAATGAATGAGTGGATGAGTTGGAGGGTTTTGCACAGGTCTCAAAATAATTGAGGCCTGTCCTATGCGCGAAGGCTTTTCTTCTTTCGCTCAAAGTTAAGGTGGTATACAGTACAGTAGTCTATACGGCTTCTTTCTACCACCTAATGATCTTTTTCTATTGAGGTGCGTTTTCCTCCGTTTAGGAAAAGACGCCAAGTCCATTGAGGAAAACAACGACAATGGCAAGTGGCGCAATAAAGCGTACCAATATATACCAAAGGCGAAAGAATACTTCTGATAGGTTACTGCCTGTCATCACTTCGCGGCGTACGGCATCTTTTTGCCAAATCCATACGGTGAAGATTGCGATTAAGAGTGCACCAATTGGCATGCTCCAACCAGTGACCAAAAGGTCAAGGCTATCGAAAATGTTAAGTTCTCCTAGGAATTTGACGTCTTTAAGGCTGCTAAAGGAGAGGGCGGATGGAATGCCTGCAATAAAGATAGCTGTGCCCATTCCCCATGTGTAGCGAGAGCGTTTTTCTGGTTTTTTGTACACCATGACGGCTACGATGTTTTCCAGCATGGAAAAAGCTGAGGTAAGGGTAGCGAAGAGCACTAACACCATGAAAATCACAAATAACGGAATGCCGAATGGCAGTTTGGCAAAAACCGCAGGCAAAATGGAAAAAATCAAGCCGGGTCCTTGTGCTGGCGAAAATCCGAGCGCGTAAACAGCAGGAAATATGACCAGTCCGGCGAGCAGAGAGATCGCAAGGTTCATCCAAACGATGCTATTGGCACTACGCAGTAGATCATAGTCATCGCGTAAATAGGACGCATAGGTAATCATGACGGATACGCCAATACTGAGGGCAAAAAAGGCTTGTCCAAGTGCGGCAAGCATGGTTTTGCCATTAAAGAATGACCAGTCGGGTTTGAGTAGGAAAACAACGCCTTGCCATGCGCCATCTAAGGTGAGGGAACGAACGGCAAGCAAAATAAACATGATGAAAAGTGCGGGCATCATGTATTTATTGGCTCTTTCGATACCTTGGCTGACTCCAGCCTGTACGACGTAAACGGTTGCCAGCATGAATATTCCTTGGAATATTAGGGCTTCAGCAGGGTTGGAGATCATTTTGCTAAAGAATTCGCCATAGTTGGTACTCATTTGCAGATGCCCGAATAGACCATGATAGATATAGGCGATGACCCAGCCTCCGACGACGCTGTAAAAAGACAGTAGGACAAAGCAGGTTACAACTCCAAGCCAGCCGACGCCCGGCCATAAGCTACGTGGGCGAATGCGATGAAATGCCTGAATGGCATTGTGGCGGCTGTGACGTCCAATCACAAATTCTGCAACTAAGATGGGCGCCGCGACAAGGAAGGTGAATAGGATGAAAAGTAGGAAGAATACAGCTCCGCCATGTGTGCCAGCGGTATAAGGGAATTTCCAGATAGCGCCAAGTCCAATAGCTGAACCAGCAGCAGCAAGGATGAATCCCAGTCGGGAAGACCAATTGTCGTGAGTGCTCATAATGTACGCAGGGTGTAGTGAAAAAGAGGGCTATTATCCGGTGAAAATTTTCATAGGTCAAAGAGATAGCTCTCTAAGTGGATTCGGCATCTGCTATTTTGTCATTTGCGCTATCAGTGCATCAATATCTTGTTCTGCCTGTGTCAGCGAGGCTTCTAGGCGAGTATCGGCAAATTTGTCGTATTCCACGGCAATATTGTAGCTGTCTTCGATACAAATGTAAGCGAATGCCGTGCGGATAGCAGGTTCTACATGATTGCGTGCTGCTATCCGTCCACCTGGGTAATAGCCGTAATCCCCTCGTGCTGAGAGAATCAGCAGTCGCTTTTTTC
The DNA here is from genome assembly GCA_030527905.1 of Cardiobacteriaceae bacterium. GTDB lineage: Bacteria > Pseudomonadota > Gammaproteobacteria > Cardiobacteriales > Cardiobacteriaceae > Cardiobacterium. The sequence continues at coordinate 225 of JAUMZX010000237.1, read as the reverse complement.
TGTAGCGAGAAGTGGCCAGTAAGGTTTGCTTTGGCAATTGCGATCAAAGCTAAAGGTGCGGGTTTACGCGTACGATATTGTCGATATAAGTTTTAAACGGTGCAAATTGTACATGGGGACACCGGCAACACAGCATAATGGCTGAGACCTTTGCAAAAGGTCCCCAAACTGCTTACATTACCCCGACATCCACAACTCAAACAACATCCCCCATGAGCAGCTTCT
>JAUMZX010000236.1 GCA_030527905.1 Cardiobacteriaceae bacterium | reverse complement strand
TCTCAACTTAATATGTATAGTACAACTGAACCCAATAGTGTACAAAACGCTATCTTTTTATGTTATAATTTTATTAACTTTTAAAGTAGGTACTTTATTATGGATAAACCAACTATTTATATAATGAGTGATATACATTTTGATGTTAAAAGAATTCCTCCCCATATAAAAGAACGATTTCAAAAAATCTCTTCCTCAAAAATGACTGAAGACAAATTGTATGAAGCAGTTCGAAAATTACAATTATCTGTTCAATATTCTAAAGAAGATATTGAAAATAATGTCCATCATTTTATTAATTTGTTAAATGAAAACAAAGATAATAGTATTTTTATTCTGGCAGGAGACTTCTTCAATGATTTAACACAGACACTTAACTTTTTTTCTCAATTAGAGGAAAAAAAAATCACGGTTTTTACAGTTTTGGGAAATCACGATTTTTGGAGCGACAAAAGTGAGAAAAAGTCAATTCAAGAGTCAATTAAGATAGCAAAAAATGCAACTAGACATTTTAAGTATTGTCATTTACTTACGACTGGGGAGAAAGTGACAATAAATGATTTATCATTTATTGGTGATACCGGCTTTACAAATTTTGAATTTCATATTTTTGAAGCTGAATTTTTATTAAATAACAAAAGATTTACTTATAACGCAAACATTACAGATCTTCAGGGAAATATTAATGATATTAATCAGATTAAAGACTTTAATATAAATAAGATAAGAAAACTGAATAAAGAATGGGTAAGGTTCGCAAAAAAACAAATAAGAACGATTAATGATTCAGAAAAACTATTCATTATTTCACATTGGCCAATGAATCAGATTGCAACAAAGCCATTAGATACTTGGTGGAAATCACACAGTAAGTTGCCATTAATAACTAGTTATGAAGAAAATTCAATGGGCAATTGGAAAAGTGAAAAATATTGGTTGATTACGGGACATACGCATAAAGATAAGCACTTTGGTAATTCTATTGCAGTTCATGGAGGTTATCAAAACACAAAATGGTTTGATAACTTATCAATTGAACAATTTGGAAAATTAGTCCCTACGGAAACACTTTATGGTCTAATAAACATTGAAAATTCATTAAAAAAATATACGGACTTCTCACTTGTAGAGATTAGTGAGGATCAAAAAATTTCGAACGTAACAGAACAATCAATAAAGTCTATTCAATTTCAAGGTTATAGAAGAGCTGGAAATGCTGGAAAAAAAGAAGTTTTAAAAGCTTTTATTTCAGATCAAAAAAAATATGTCAATAAAATAAAAAGAGAAATTAAAAAAATAGGTAATGAATTCGTTGGTAACTGCGGATATTCTGATATATTAGGTCCGCATTTATATAGTGCAAAATTAGCCTTAGAAGCATCTATCCCAATCTTAGAATCTGGATATAAAAATAATCCATTTGAATTCTTTACAGCCTTAATTGTCTCTGGATATGCATTCAATGATTGCTCTCATTTATTATGGAAAATGAGACCATTATCCACATATGATATAATTCGTTTATCAATGGTTTTATTAACAATTAATGAATTCCCAGAAATTAATATTAACAATATCCAATCAATTAATTCATATCAAGGAAAAAAGAACTCTGTTGATATTGGTAATGTTCCTATAAAAATACCCGTTGTTAATGGTTATAGGTTACCAATTGAGACCTTCCTACCATTAGCTTATAATATAAATAAACAATTGCTTGGTGAAGAAATTGCTACTCAAAAAAAACTTGAGTATAAAGCTAGCAAAATAAAACCTAAAAACTAAATTAAAAAAAGTTATTAGTAAGACAAAGATTTCGAAAGATAAAAATAAAAAATCAATATTAAATAACATATCTTATGATATGAACATCGAAGATATTCCAAATATATACTTAGAAAACAGAAGCAAAGAATCTGTATTTTTAGTTGAAAAAGTTATAAATTCAAAAAGGTATAGAAAACGGTTTAAAACCAAAAATGAAGCAATAGACTATCTCAATGAACTGTTGAAAAATTCAAGCAAATAACATAAAACTATGTTTATGCTATTAGCATTTTAAAAAAATAAAAAGTCTTTTCTTGGCTCTATAATATCTGTAGTGGGTAAAAACCACTATGGAAATTATG